>CAYPLQ010000134.1:0-3320 GCA_964411605.1 uncultured archaeon
GAGGAAACCGATAATTAAATTGTCCCTATGGTCTGGTCCTATCATACACAAGCCTTCTTCCCTAATCCTTGATTAGGTAGGGGTAGTTGACCCCATTGGTACTTGATAAGTTTAAGGAAAATAAAAAACTATTAGGTTATTGATGGTTAATTATTAAATTAGAATTTTATTAGTGATAAAATATGGAGCTGACACCTGTTCAAAAAGAAATTCTTAATTCCTTATTAACCCATTATAGGAAAGAAAATGGAGCAGTTAAAGGTGAAAAGGTTGCTGAATCTATTGGAAGAAATCCTGGTACGATTAGGAATCAAATGCAATCATTAAAAGCTTTAGAGTTGATAGAGGGTGTTCCAGGACCAAAAGGAGGCTATAAACCTACTTCAAGAGCATATAAGGCTTTAGATATGGATGAATTTGATGAAGGTGAGCCTGTAGAGGTATATAAGGATGGAGAAATTATTGATGGTGCTACAGCACTTGAAATTGATTTGACGACATTGCCTCAACCAGATGAATGTAAAGCTTCAATAAAGATTTTAGGGGATATTAATGTATTTAATGAAGGCGAAGAAGTTGAGATAGGGCCTACGCCAGTAAACAAGATGTACTTAAAAGGAATAGTGGCGGGGAAAGACGAAATTGGGAATGAGTTAATAATAAAAATAAAGGAAATTCATTCAATACCAAAAGTTCCTGTAGAAGAAATTGTTTCAAAGAATCTAATAACATTGGATCCTGAAGACACATTAAAAGATGTAGCATCGATTTTTATAAAAAATAACATTGAAGGAGCTCCTGTAATTTCTGAAGGAGATGTTAAAGGAATAATAACTTTAACTGATTTATGTGAACCGTTTAGTAAAGAAGAAACGGATAAAAAAGCAGAAAAAATTATGACAAAAAACACTATAAGTATATCTAAGGACTCAATTATAACTGAAGCAATTGATAAAATCAATAAAAACGATATAAGTCGATTAGTGGTTTTAGATGATGGAGAACCAATTGGAATAGTTACTAGGACAGATATAATAAAGAGATTGAATCCTTTTTAATTCCTTCTTTTTTTCAATTCATTCATTATATCCTCAAAAGGAATTTCTAAATGGGCTGAAAGTACTAGTAAGTGAAATATTAGATCAGCTATTTCGTGAACAATGTCTTCGTTGTTTTTAGTCGCCAAAATAACTTCTGTTGACTCTTCCCCAATCTTTTCTAATACCTTGTCTTTATCCTTTATTATATCAGAAACATAGGAATTTTTTTTTGGATTCTCTCTTCTGTCTTCAATAACTTCTTCTAGTTCTTTAAGTATATCATAAGACATATTTAATCCTCACCCGCTCTTTGTTGGTTATTTTTTCCATATAGCTTAGTTAAACGAACTAATGGATGTGAAGCATATTCAACGATTTCAATATCTTCCAATTTTTTTATACCAGTGTTTTCAGGTATTTTTTCAAGACCCAACTTAACATCCTTATTTACAATTAATTTATGGGCCTCAATTTCTTCCATATCTAATTTCTTAGCTGCAACAGCTCTATGATGTCCATCGACTAAAACATTTTTATTTGGTTTTTTTATGACAATTATGGGCTCTGCTAATCCTTTTTTTAGTTCATATATCCTTCCCTCTAATTCGTCCTCATAAATTGTTTTTTGAGTAGGAATAAGAGAATCAACTTCAACATCCCCTTTTTCGATTTTTACATTTAAAGAATGAACTTCTTCAAGAGTCTCCTTCATATTTAGAATCTTGTCAGGATTAACTCTCTCGATCTGTGATCTGATTACATCTGAGTTTGTGATAATCCCAGACATTCTTCCAGTTTCCCTTACCACAGGCAGTTTTGATACACCCTCCCTAAACATTAACCTAGCTGCGTCTTCAAGATCAGTTTCCCTGTTCGCTAAAGTAATATCAGTAGTCATTAATTTATAGGCAGGCTCATCCTCATCCTCTAAAACTAAATGTTGAGCGGAAATATATCCCTTAACAATGCCCTTTTCAACCACCGGAAATCCATTATGTCCTGTTTCTTTCATTAACTTAGCTATTTCTTTTACAGTGTCTTCAGGATTTACAACTACAACGTCTGTAGTCATATAATCCTTAACCTTCGGCTTCTCCTTACCTGTTTTATTCTTTTTCATCTTTTTTCACTTTTTCATAATGAGGCTCAATATTTGATTCCAAAAAAGCTTTTTTAACACTATACCTAGGATTTTTCCCTAACTTAAATAAATGACTATCACATTTGCAGTCAGAACAACCAAACCCAACTATAGAATTCATGGCTTCCACATTCGCTGCAACTACACATTCTTTATCTTTTTCTGTTTCACCATAATAATAACCTAAAATTGTTGCCTTTGGCAAAACATAATCTATATGCCAATGCCTAGTATCTCCTTTATTTTTAGACAAACTTAAATGCCGACCAACTCTTTTTTCTAAACCACCACTACCTCTAGCTGAACCAACATAGGCATAAACACCATTAAATTCCTTTTTACCAATGCTACCAATTTTTAATTTCCCATTACAACGAAAAATTAAGCTATAAATTCCTTTCATAGAGATCCCTAGCTTTATTCAAAGATAACTTAAATCCTTTTCTTTTAGAAACCCCACCATGACCAGTATAAAATAAATCAATGCTTCTTTCATCTAGTTTCCTCATTGAATTCAATAATTCATGACTATCACCAGTTGGCAAATCAGTTCTTCCAAGTCCACCATTAGGAAAAAATAAATCTCCTACAAAACCCACTTTTTGGTCTTTATCAATCAAAGTTAAACTATTTTCACAATGACCCGGAGTAGGTATTATCTCAAACCCAGAAATTTCTTCTTCCTCAGCAATACAGATATCAACATCAAAACCAACAAAATCTTTATTAAACATATTAAAAAGAATTAAAGAAGAATCTTCGTTTTCAACAGCTATTTTGGTTTTTTCATGGGCAATCACTTTCAATTGAAATTTATCCTTAATATACGAAGTTCCTGCAATATGATCGAAGTGGCTATGTGTTAAGAATAAATATTCAATTTCTTCTTCCAAATCATAATCTCTAATTTTATCTGCAATTAATTCTCCATTTATTCCTGCATCAATAACAAAAGGAGGATGGATATATACATTACATCCTATGTCACTACCATCAATTTCAAAAACATTATCCAAAGAAATCACCAAATAACACTTAATCTTTTAACAACCTTTTTCTTTCTTAAATACCAAATAATTTCCTAAAAAATAAAAAAATTGATTTAAAATATGGGTTATGTAATATTTTTCTATTAATGG
>CAYPLQ010000135.1:0-2621 GCA_964411605.1 uncultured archaeon
GTAGATTTTAAATACGTTAAAGAATTAAGTGACTACTTAAACGTTACTAATGCTCTATTCTTTCTTAAAAAAGATAATCAGGAAAGATACAAAGTAGGAATGCCAACTATTTATGAATCAGCAAATGATATACCCGCCTCAAAAAAGATAACTTACCAAAATACGGCTGAAAATCTAAGTACAGAAGTTTTCAATCGAGATACAGTAATCTTTAACATACTAGGAAATAAATATAATGTGCTAAAAACTTACTGGGGTAGCGGTACGAACAAAGAAGATCAAACTGAGCAAGAAGAACCCAAAGTATACAGTATGGAGCAGAAAGTTGTTCTTAACGATATTGAGTATAGAGTGAATGAAGCAGAAACAGATACCAGAGTCGGTGGAGAATATGGAGAAGAAGCAGACGGAAAATTCATAATAGTAGATCTCTCCATAACAAACCAACAAAAAGAAACTGTAACAATCTCAAATAATCAAATAAAATTAGTGGACGGAGAAGAAAGAGTTTATAAAGTTGATTCAAACGCTAACGCTTATCTAGATAATCCTCTAATATATGAAGAACTAAGCCCAGACCTAAAAACCAATCGACAGGTAGTTTATGATATACCAACGAATGCGAAAAACCTAAAACTACAAATCGAAACAGGAACCTATTCTAGCACTCAAAAAAAGCTAATTAAAATAGAAACTACTGAATAATAAATTATTTCTAGCTTTCTTTCCATATAAATACATCATTTTTATTTTTATCTTTGAATATTTCATGATCTTGTTTCTTATTTTTGGTTTTCGTCTGCTTCTAACTCTTGTTCATCTTTCATCTTTTAGGTTTTCTTTGGGAATTCAACTTTTATTTCCGCTGATAGGAATTCATGAAGGGTTTCTATCCTATCTTCTTCTGGATAGTCAACTAATTCTTTAATATCCTCGGTGACTAAAAATTTTCTTTCCCTGGCATCTAAAATATTATTTATTAACATTAAAGTGATTTCAGCTAATTTCTTACATTTTTTAGGTTCGATCCAGTAAACTGTAATTTCTGTGGTTCCAGCTCCATTTTCATTTTCAATTATATCGAGTCTCCAGAAAAAATAGTTACCCTTCTCCATTTCTTTATTAAATATTTCTCTTTTGTGATCTAAATCAATACTAGAATCGTTTATGAAATTAATTTCTTTTAGATGTTCTATAGTTTCCCAATCAAAAGGAACTAACCTAAATCCGTGTTTAATATCATTCCAAAGTGGCCTAAGCCCCTCCCAAACGTTTATGATACTATTACAGGTTTCTATATATGTTTCAGGATCTTCTTTAAACTTCACCCTTTGATCTTCTTCATTTATTTTAGTTGGACATCCAAGTAAACTAGCTATCAAAAAGTACTTTTTTTCAATCTTCCCCTTCCATTCTTCCTTTAACTTAAATTTAATAGCTTTGTCTTCCGGAATTTCAAAATAATTTCTTAAATCAATTCTTCCAGTAGGGCCTTTGTGTTTCTCTTCATTTCTTAAATGATCGAATAAATCCTCTATATGGCTTATAAAAGACATTTCCTTGACCAATTCCCAAGGCTGGTATACATTTCTGATCTTAGCATTAAGTAAATGCGTATAAATATCAGATAATCTGAGAAATAATTCAAAAGCTTCGAATCTTTCGGAAGGATTTTTATTTAGATCCAATCTTTCAATTTTGTGTTGTAAAATTCCTAATGGGTAATTATTTTCCCAAATGTCTTTTACAGGATTCTCTTCAGGAAACTTTACTCCTTTTCTGTCTTTCATATCTCTTTAATCCTCCTTAAATAAATAAAAATTTTAAATTCCATATTTTATCCTAGTAAAGAATAAAGGTATTGATTGATTCTAGGTTTTATTAATTCTATAACTCTTAAAGAAATTATTCATCACCCAATATTTCAAAGATTCAGGTTTTTTAATTTCTATTAAAATTCGCGAACCTTTAAATTTAATCTCCAGATTTAATTATTATTATTACCATCTTTCAATGAGTTCAAAGACTAAGCTTACGATCATAGGATTAGATTACTCAATAAACATTATAAGTCAAACTAATTTAGGGAATTACATGAGTTTAGAGAAAGCTATTGCCTACGTTGAAACCATGAAGAATAAGGAGGAGCTTACTCGTAGTGACCTCAAAGAATTCTAGATTATCAACTGAAATGGTTTAAACCGGTAGAAGCAGAAGAATTCATAAACCAATGCATTAGAGAATAGATTTTAGTGATTTTAATTATTTTCTTCTATTTTAATATGAATTCCTTCTAAATCATTAGAGACATCTTCTTCAAATCTATACCCAGCTTTTAGATTGAGCTTCTTTTTGTAATCTAAAATATTTTCTTCATTGGCACTTTCATTATCCAATATATCTTCAGTAATATTTTCTTCATCCAGCTCTATGAAGTTAATCTCAATAGGTTTATCCTTCTTTTTATATTCGATTACGGTCGAATTTGCATTTTGTTCCATAATTATGGCCTCGCCTTGTAAATTCAAAGAATCATAAATTGGAACTTCATTTAAATATCCTTTAATCGCTTTTTTATGGTCTTTTTCTGTCACTTTAAATTCTTCATATCCATAAATTAA
>CAYPLQ010000135.1:2705-3255 GCA_964411605.1 uncultured archaeon
TGGATACAGTTTTTAATTTTAATGTTTCTTTAATTGATCTTAAGATTTTTTTCTCAACCTCATCAGCGAGATTCCGTCCTTGTTTTCCAGCAAGAGTATCAATATTAGGTTTGTAATCTACATCTTTTCCATATAATTCTGAAGGATCCTCAATAAATCGTAATTTGGCCACTAATGTATTGTATCCGAAAAGATCCATTGATGAATTATTCGGTATAGTTTTCCGTTCAAACATTCCTATTCTCGATAAAGGGGATTTAATATTCAATCTGTTATTAAAACTTTTAATAAATTTATTTTTGAAATTTTGTATTTTTTCTTCATCTAAATCACTTTCTACTATTTTTTGACCCCTTAAATCCTTTAATTCATTTATTCTAGTGTTTGAAATCTTTTCTAGGTTCTTAATGCTATCTTCATCTAGATCTGAATTCCCGACCTCCTCAAATTTAGATAAATCATGATCTTCGATGTTATCTAATGTTTTCTGAAAGAAATTTTCGATTTTTAAACTAGCTTCAGGGATTAAATCATCCCAGTTCCTGTTTTT
>CAYPLQ010000136.1:0-3244 GCA_964411605.1 uncultured archaeon
TTAGTCCTGTTGTGCCGCAGGGTAAGATTCTTGCTCTGTATAAGCCAGCAGAGTCTATTCGGGCTACTTATATCTATTCACCTTACAGTCCAGCGGTTCTGACACCCTATCCTCTTGGCAATAACCCATCCCTTACAGTTCTGAGCCGGTACGGGCAACAGCTTGTGAGGCCCAATGGTATTGCCGTTCTAAACGTAACCGAATCATAATTCTAACGTTTAGAGAAATCTGAAAATAAGGAGCCCTCTTTTTGAGGGCTCCTTTCCCCCCTCTTTTTTCCTACCTTTTTAGTTCAAATCTTAAATTTCCGCAATCAAATATCCAACAATATCCTAATTTTTTAACTATTTCTAATTTTTTAAGATTACTATATTCTGGATATCTCTCAATTAAGTCTTTTCTTTTAAAATACCACCAATGCTTTCTTCCTATGATATCATTTCCCCAATACCAATGGCCCGGTTTTGTTTTTTTCTTGAATTCAAATCCGAGTTTATAGTATATATGTCCATTGGACCATCTTCTATCTGCATAAGTTATTATTTTTTCGAACGAATAATTTTCTTTTATATATTTAAGAATTTTTCCAAGACCGCCATAAACTATATGAAAAGGTTCGGAACAAAACCTTGTTAACTCTAGATTATTACCTAATCTTCTAAAAGTTGCTATAGAAACAAGGTTGTTTTGATAGTATAAACCAACATTTATAGAAGATATTTGATCTCCATGAAGATGGTTCTTTTCTAAGAATTCTGTTTTTTCATTTTTATTTACGATTTTAATCTTACAGTTTTTGGCTCTGATTTTATATTGATTATTAAGATCTAATTTATTGCTTAAAGAGGATAAAACAACTTCTGGTTTTAATAACCATTCGTCTTCAAATATTGTTATCAATTGAATTCCTTGTTTTTCGCATTTTTCTAGTTTATTTAAATGATAATTTGCAGGTTTGCCTTCAATACAATTTGATATTGCTCCCCCTGAGTTATGGCACCACAATCCACAATACTCAATTGCTATATTCCTTTCTGGAATATAAAGATCTAATTCTTGTGGAGAGATAATTGTTTTATTTCTACGGTGGACATTAAATTTAGAATCAAGATCCAAGTCTTGAATTATTTTTTCTTCAATTCTCCCATATTGTTTTGGTTTTTGATTTTTGAAACAATTTGGACATATTATTATATTTCTGCTCTTAAATTCATTCCAATTTCTATAAAATTCATAATGACAATCCAAACATTTAAATTTACTATCTTCATGTGCTCTAGTATAGTTAATTAATTCAAATCCTCTACTTTTACAAAATTCTCTATGGTATTGTAATAGTTTGTCTTGATAATCTCCTTTCCACATCTCAGAAAATTCTCTTTTCTTTTTATCTGTTTTCATCCAATGATCTTCGCCATATTTTTCTTTACATGTTTCTTTTCTTTTTTCCTGTATATTTTCTGTTTGGGTTGCCCATTTTCTTCCATACCTTTCTGAATTGGTTTGTTCTTTTTTTCTTCTAATAATGGGATGGGAATATCCTTCTTCCCCCCAATTTTCTTTTAAAGACTGTTTGATTCTTTCTTTTACTTTTTTTAATTTGCATACATGATCGATTCCATACTTTTCTAGACAGGTTTGTTTTCTTTTCTCTTGTACCTCTCTAGTTTGAGTTGCATGTTCTACTCCAAATTTTTCTAAATTTGTTTTTTTCATGGAACATGTTGGACAGAAAAGTTTGTAGCCATGGTTATAATTGTAGAATTTTAGATCTTTTCTATTACATCCCTCACTTCTGCATGTAGGTTTTTCTTTTAGTCTGTATACAATCCAGAAAAGAGTTTCTTCCCAATTAACTAATTCGTTTTTATCTTTAAATAGTTTACATTTTTCAAATAGAACTTGATTATTACATTCAATTTTTCTGGAAATCCCAATAAAATTATTTTTCTCGGAAAATGGTTTGATAAGTTCTTGAAGTTCTATTCTTTCTTTTTTAGTAATTATATTCCAGTCTATACTAGAATAGTCTGGTTTTTGTATATTTTTTGCTTTGTTTTCTTTTTTGGATCTTTTTTCTTTAAATTTGCTTGTTTTGATTGCATTATCAACACCATATCTTTCTTGACATGTTTTTTTATAATTTTCTTTTCTTTTGCATATTGAACATAATCTTTCATATCCCTGTTTAAATCCTAAAAATTTAGTGTTTTTATTGCAGCTATTTTTTTGGCAAGATGGTTTTTCTCTTAAATTATTCAGAATCCAATAGCAAGCTTCTGTAATACTTTTTAAACCATTTTGAATTTGGAATTTCTTAATTTTTTTAAGAATTTGTGGTTCTTCTATTTGTAACTTTCTGTATAAACCACTTATTCTTTTAACATTTAGAATATAGTTTTGTAATTTTTCTTTTTCTTGATTAGATAGTTCTTCCATTTAACTATGTTCCTTTTTTCGTAACTTATCTTATTATCAAATCCTATATATTTAGTTCAAAGATAATTATTGAATATCAAAAAATGAACTAAAATTTATTTTAGTAGAGAACAAATAAGAAATGGATAAATATCTAAGGAGAATAATATATGTCTGTTAAAGAACAACAAATGGTTAGCACTACTGTTGACGGTGAGAATCAATTTACTAATTCTATTAAGCCATCCTGGGTAACTTCTGGTTATATTGATATCGTAATAGAACCTGATGATTCTTGGAGTGGAACAATTACAGTTCAGAGAAGTTTTGATAATGGGGATTCATGGCACGATACTGATTCTTTTACTTCTGGGATTGGAAGTTATTTAATTGAAAAATCCTCAAAGGCTTTATTAAGAATAGGTTGTAAGACTGGTAATTATTCTTCTGGTACCTGTAAAGTAATGTTAACTTATTAAAGGGAGAATATGTGGTGAGTATTGTAGGTTTAGTTTTCAGAAGAATTCAGAAAGAACCAAGAATTTGTATAAATACTACTCATACTAATTTTGCAGCAGGAATAAATGAAGAAATTGATAGAATTCATTTAAATGCTGGCGAGAAATTTGTAGTTGAATCTATAGAATTTCGGCAGAAAGGTGGAGGGTCAGAAAACACTAATCATCTTATTAATATTACAGATAGAGGAACTGATGGTTCGGAATCAAACATTATTAAAAGTACTTATTTAAATACTGAATCAGAAAATGGTGCTTATTCTGGAAATGGATCTATTGTTACTATTGATATTGTGACTAATGTAAAT
>CAYPLQ010000137.1:0-1562 GCA_964411605.1 uncultured archaeon
AAGATAACGAAAAAGAAATAAAGGCTTCACTTAAAGCATCTGATATTTTAAGAGAAATAGATCTGGATTTGGATATACCAGAGGTGCAAAACAAAAACCTAGAAATAATTTCTCCAACTGACAGAGTCATTAATTCAAGAAGAAAAATCCTTGATCAAGGAAAAGAAGTATTGGTTATCAAAGAAAGAAATGAAGTAATCGGAACCATTACTGCAAAAGAAATTTCTGAAGGAATGGATTCTTTTAGGGAAATAGTTCCAGAGGATAAGCAAGATTCAAGGATCAGAAACTTAATAGTCGAAGACATAATGAATACAGATCCTTTAATCATAGAAGATCCTGTTTCTCTAAATAAGATAAAAGAACTATTGATAGAAAAAGACAAATATTTTGCTCTAATTTCTGAAAAAAATGAAATTACTGGTTTTATTAACCAATTAGATGTATTAAAAAAATGGTGCGGTGATGAAAGATAAAAAAATAAATTTTTTATCTGAACTTACAGATTTAGAGCCTGAAAAGGTTGTCAAAGGATTTAAAAGAGATGTTATTAAAGAACACAAAAATCATTACCGCTTCAATAAGAGATATGCAGGAACAAAAAAAGGTACTTGTATATTTAAAAACGGAGTAATTATTCTTGGATTCCCCAAAATCAAAAGGGCGATGACGATATCTCCAACAATCGAAAATAGATTTGGGGATAAAATTGCAATAGAAGAAAAAATGAACGGTTACAATGTTAGAATAGCCAAAATCAAGGATAAAATATTTGGGTTAACAAGAAGTGGCTTAATTTGTCCTTACACTACCAATAAGGCAAGAGAAAAAATTAATAAGGATTTTTTTGAAAAAAATCCCCAAAAATACTTGTGTGGGGAAATGGTAGGACCTAATAACCCCTATGTTCCAACAAATGTTTATGAAGTAGATTCATTAGACTTCTTTGTTTTTGATATTAGAGAAAAAAATAGTGGTCGGAAATTAACAATAAAAAATCGACGAAAAATATGTGATAAATTTAATTTAAATAAAATAAATTTAATTGATGTTCTTGAAACAAAAAATTGCTTTAAAGAAATCAAAAAAATCATTAAAAAACTAGGGAAAAAGCAAAGAGAAGGAATAGTTATCAAAGACCCTCAAACCGATTTAGAACCCATAAAATATACTACTTCACAAAGTAATTGCCAAGACTTAGAATTCGCATATGAATTTTATCATGATTATGGAAACGACTTTGTTTATTCTAGAACAGTAAGAGAAGGTTTTCAAAGTTATGAGTGGAATGAAGACGAAAAAGAAACAAAAGAAAGAGCAAAAAGATTGGGTATGAGTATCCTTAAGCCTATGAAAAAAACAATAAATAAACGAAAGAACGGTGAAAAAATAACTGAAACAGTTAAGATAAAAGTAAAAGAACTGAGTCTTGCTAAAAAATTTTTGAGTCATCTCAGTTCTCAAGGAATAGTTTCTGAAGTAGTTGAAATAAAGGAAAATGAAGATGATTTCATCGTTATTATTGAAAAATTACAGGAATCCACAAATGATAAAACAAAACA
>CAYPLQ010000137.1:1572-3221 GCA_964411605.1 uncultured archaeon
ATTAATAGAAGGAGGTGTCTGGTGATTAAAAAAAATATCTTAGAAAAAAAAGCCCAAAAAGTTAAGAAAGAAATCAAAAATCACCAAGACGTCTTAATTGTTTCTCATATAGATACTGATGGATTATGTTCAGCTGGAATATTATATAAGACTTTAAATAGAGCTGAACTTGAGGTTGAGACAGAATTTGTAAAAAGCTTGGATGAAAAAAAAATAAAAGAATTAAAAAACATTAATCAATCTTTAATTGTTTTTTCTGACTTAGGTAGTGGGAATTTAGAAGAAATAAAAAAACTACCGCAGGAAAAAGTGATTCTAGATCACCATGAACCAACTTGTAAAGAAGTTTTTTTAAAAGATACTTATCAACTCAACCCACATTTATTTGGTATTGATGGAGCAAGTGAATTATCTGGTTCTGGAACTTCTTTTTTCTTTTCAAGAGCTTTTAGCGAAGAAAATTATGACTTAGCTGATTTAGCTATAATAGGAAGTATTGGTGATCTTCAGGACTCAAAATTTGGAAAATTAAAAGGATTAAATCGGGATATCCTTAAAATTGGTTCAATGAATAACATATTAGATTACAAAAAAGACATTAAAATGTATGGTAAGCAAACAAAACCTATTCATAAGTTATTAGAATATTCAAGCGATCCCTATATTCCAGGTATTAGCGGAAACGAAAGGGAAAGCCTTCAATTATTAAAAGAATTAGATATTCCATTAAAAAACAATAAACGTTGGAGAAAATGGATTGATTTGTCTAAAAAAGAGAAAAAAAAGATAATATCAAAACTAATGCATTACTGCCTAGTTAACGATGTTTCGAAAAAAGAAATAGAAAGAATGGTTGGTGAAGTATATATATTACTAAATGAAGAAAAGGGAACAGAATTAAGAGATGCTAGCGAATTTTCAACACTTTTAAATGCTACAGCAAGATATGATGAAGCAAAAATAGGTCTAAATATTTGTTTGGGTGATAGAGAAAAATATTATAAAAAAGCAAAAAATTTACTAAAAAATCATAGAAAAAACATCATGGAAGGGCTTACTTTAATAAAAAATAATGGTGTTAAAGAATTAGATAATCTACAATATTTTCATGGGAAAAACAAAATAAAGGATACAATAGTAGGAATAATTGCAGGAATGGCGTATAATTCTCAAAAATTTAATAGAAAAAAACCAATTATAGGTTTCTCATACAAAAACAAAGAAGAAATAAAAGTATCCGCTAGAGCCACTCAAAAACATATCCAAAAGGGATTAAACTTAGGCAAAATTATGAGAAAGGCAGCAAAAAAAGTAAATGGATCGGGAGGAGGTCACAACATTGCAGCTGGAGCAACAATTCCAAGGGGACGAGAAGAAAAATTTTTAAAAATAGTAAATAAAAAAGTAGAAAAACAAACTAAGTAGATATATATGAAAACTAAAGAAGCATTAAATGATGTTATTAGTGACATATTAGAAATATATGGTTTTACTTACACTAAAAAAAATGAAGTAATTGTAGTTGATAAAGAACAACAAAAATATCCAATTGTTGTTAAAGAAAAAGAAATCAGCTACAGAGAACTTGAGGAGCTAATAAAAAGTTTCGGAAAAGGTTTTTTATTAATTTCACTTAAAGGTTTTACTCC
>CAYPLQ010000138.1:0-3168 GCA_964411605.1 uncultured archaeon
CATATATTAGCTACACAATGGCTCCCTTATTCACTCTGGTTGCTCCACACAACCACTACACCCTACTCCCGAAGTTTCGGGCTTACCCATCTACCTTACTACTTACCTAATACACCTATTCGATGTAGAGTCCGAGGCTTTAACCATTGCCTCAAAGGCATGGGATTGCTTTTTGTTCAAAAAGGCAGACAAGCCAACCAACTGCCAACTTTTTATTTGTCTTAAACAACACTTAAAACATCTGTAATTGATTCATCACACTACCTAAACCAAAAACTTAGGAAGATGTCTTCTCAACTATTTAGATAATTGAAAACCTAAAATATTTTTTTTTAATTATTCCCAATGAATTAATTAGATTTTAGGATTAAAGAATACTGATATGTTTATAACCAATAAGGAAACAATCGAAGGAAAAACTATAAAGAAGGATCTTGGATTAGTTCGGGGTAATACTATAAGGGCTAGAAATATCGGTAGGGATATAACTCAAGCTATTAGAAATCTAATTGGGGGAGAAATGAAGGCTTATACTGAATTATTGTCAGAAGCAAGGGAGGAAGCTATAGAAAGAATGGTAAGGGAAGCAAGAGATGTCGATGCTGACGCAGTAGTTAATGTTCGGTTCATGACTTCACAAGTAGCTTCAGGAGGAGCTGAAATTTTAGCATATGGCTCTGCAGTAAAATTAGACTCTTCTTAGATTTTTTAAAATAAAATAAAAGAGAAAAGTTTTTATACTAAGTTATCGGCTATTTCTGCTGCAACTGGTATTCTTGGTTTTTTTCCTTGATAAGCCATATACATCAAAAATATCCATAAAATAAACGTTATTAACCAAATCAGCATACTTAAAAGACCGAATATCATAGAAATAAAGCCTAATCCCATGCCACTGAAAGCCAAAGCACTTCCTATTATGCCTAAAACTATGTTCAAAATAAAAAGACCTACAAAAACAACAATAGATTGTGCTGCATGGAACCTCACAAATTCCCTGTCCTTCTCTATTAGCAATAGGATTATACCCGTTACAAATCCTAATAAATATGCTAAAGCACCTGCAACATTTTTATCCAAACCCGTACCTACCTTATTTTCACTCAATTAATATTACCTCCAAATTTTTTTATTTAAACTTATCTCAGTTTTAACCATATTATTTCATCTCCACATTACCCATTTGAATCTCAATGGTTGTATAACCATCTGATTCCAAAGATAATGAATTGTATCTTGCAACTTCACGTTTCCAATTGAATTATATATTAGCCTTTTAACTCCTCCATTTTTTCGCTAGTTAAACCTCTCACCTCTTCTTTCTACTATTTAACGAAATACTCATTACTGTTCTCGGTTCCATACTCAATGTTTATAGAGATTTTTTCTTCGAATGTAACTCAGCTATGAGATAACATAACAGCGCCTTGGAACATTTAAGTCCTTAATGGTTATTAAGAACCACGACTTATATATTTTTTTTAATTTAAAGACAATTTTGGATTCAAGTCTTAAAATCTAAAAAGTTAAAGTTTATTTTATTAAGTAATCTTCTAATTTATTAATTAATACTTAAAATCTCCTTCATATTTTTAAGTTTATACATGCAAACCTCAAAATTTCTTTTATTGTAGTTTAAATGTTCTTTAAACTCAATTTACATAGGTAGTGAACTACCCCTACCTAAATCAGAGATCTAGGAAGGTGTCTTCTCAACCAGTTAGATAATTTTTAAAGAAGTATCAGGATAGTAGCTACTAAATATTTTTAACCAAAAACGGATTAAAGGCTTAGGAAGACTAAAGGGTTTCTCAAAAAAAGTTTCTGAGATATATTAGTCCCAAAACATATGGGTTCTTGCATATCTTCTTTCTTCTTTTAAAATTCTTTTAAATAATTCTTCTTTTTTGGGGAAATTTCTAAGGACTCTGGAGGCAGATTCAGGCCCTATTCCCCTACCTACAAGAGCCGTTATCGCTTCTTTTCCATGCGTTAAAACCAAATTAGCATTATTTTGAATTCTTTCTGGGATCTTTTCATGTTCCTCCATTTCGTTTTTTTCCCATTTACTTAAAGCTGCTATCAACCTAGAATCACATTTTGGGCATTGTGGTTCATCTTTTATTCTTTTTACTTTCTTCTGTATTCTCCAATTTCTGCAATTTAAACAGAAGAGGTGTACTTTTTCATTTTCAATTCTTTTTTCAAGAGCCTTTATTATGGGTCTTCCGGCTTTACTGGGAGAAATTAATTCTTCATAGGAAGAGAACCCTGTTTGCCCTATTGGTGTTTTTTCTTGAATATAATGAATTGTCTTCTCGTCTTTTTTGATTTCTTTAAGAATTTTTTTAGTTTTCTTTAAGTCTAATTTGCTATTTTTAACTTCATTCATAGCTTCTTCATAGATAGGTGTATCTTCAAATATATCTAATAATTTATCTATCCGATAGGAGTCATATTCAGCTCCTTTTTCTATAGCCCCAAATTTTTTAGCTACCTTGATTATTTCCCACTTAAAAAGTGATGTATTTTTTAGGGATAACTCTAAAATTGATTCTATGTGTTCTGGTTCTATCTCTATAATCTCTTTTAATTCCTTGATGGGAACTGCTTTTGGTAATTTAAGTTTTATTCGATATGGTCCAACATCTAAACCTACAGTACTTCCTAATTTTGAGGTTAAAAGAGAAGAAATTGCTTGACCTAATGTCTTATTTACTTTATGGCCGAAGCAAGCATTTATTATTACTTCTTTCTGTGATATTTCAACTAAAATATGATTATTATCGGGAACTCTATATCCTTTCTTTATTTGAGTCCTTATCTGGTTCTTTATTTTTTTTAATGCTTTTTTATTCAAAAAAATAAGTTTTTCTGTGTCTTTTTCCTTTTTATTCTCAATTAATTCCTTTATTTTTTTTCTTAAGTAACCAACTTCCTGTGCTACTTCAAGAGAAACAGGTATCTCTTCACCAACCCAATTTGGTACTGTGCCTTGAGGATCATTAACTTCTTCAACTCTTATTTCATCATCTTCAATTGACAAAATTTTCCACATTTTTCCTTGAGCGATGAAAATTGTTCCAAGTTCGGCAAAGCTAGCAACAAAGCTTTCATCTAAGGAAGCTAGGGAATTACCTGATGTAATATCAGTTACTTCGTAATTTT
>CAYPLQ010000139.1:0-683 GCA_964411605.1 uncultured archaeon
TAATCTCACATACCATCTTGAGAGATCTCTCAATATGAATTCTTCAAGTTTTCGACTATACTCATGTATCTGATAGTTATCCATAGTTTGATTTAATTCTTTCAAAAGCGTTTGAGTGCGAGAAAGAATCCATTTATCTTCTAGTTTTAATTCTAAGTCCTCATAGCCACTGGGCTGGAAATTATCTATAGACATATAAGTGGTAGCAAATTTATAGACATTCCAGAAAACATTCAATGTTCTCCTAATATTCTGGCATTCATCCCAACTAAAATGTAAATCATCCCAAGGAGCTGTCGCACTCAACAAATAAAATCTCATTGTATCAGAACCAAATTTATCAATAATTTCTTCCGGACGAACAACATTACCAATGCTTTTACTCATTTTTCTACCGTCTTCATCCAAAACAAAGCCATGCATTAATACTGACTTATAAGGGATTTTGTTAAATGCAATTGTTCCAGCACCAAGTTGAGAATAAAACCAACCTCTTGTTTGATCATGGCCTTCAGTTATGAAGTCACTTGGCCACCACTCTTCGAATTCTGTTTTTCTCTTTGGATAATCTAAGTCCGCCCAACTAGCACATGCTGAATCCATCCACACATCCATGACATCTTTTACCCTAGTTTTTTCTCCTCCACAACTACAATCTATTTTTACTTTATCCACATAGGGTC
>CAYPLQ010000139.1:693-3168 GCA_964411605.1 uncultured archaeon
CAGAGATTTCGGTTAAGTCCTTAGCTTTCTTCTCTAATTCCTTTTTTTGACCAATAACTTCTCTTTTTCCACAATTATTACATACCCAAATAGGTAACGGAGTTCCCCAAAATCTCTGTCTTGAGATACACCAATCTTCTGCATTCGAAACCCAATCTTTGAATCTTGATTCCCCTGCCCACTCTGGTACCCAATTAACTGAATTTATTTCATTAACCATCTCTTCTTTCAAATCTGTTACAGTAATAAACCATTGTTTAGTGGCTAAATAAATAATAGGCGTATCACATCGCCAACAAAAACCATATCTATGAGTTAAATAATGTTTCTCCAATAAAAGATCCTTTTTATGTAAATCTTCGATGATCTCTTCATTTGCATCTCTTATGTATTTCGATTCATATTTCCCACTACCTTCTATGTATTCACCATTTTCACCAACAATCTTTAATAACGGCAAATCTCTTTTTTGACCAACCTTATAGTCTTCTTCACCATGTGAAGGCGCCATATGAACTAATCCAGTATTTTCTACAGACACAAAGTCTTCAGAATAAACTTTGTGGACATCTTTATTCTCTTCCTCACTTATCCAATCAACTTCCTCTTTTAATGGATGCTTGTATTCAATTCCCTCAAGATCTGAGCCTAACTTGGTTTCAATAACCTCCCATTCTTCATAATCTGTTGCTTCAAGTAAGTCCTCAAATAATTCAGTAGCAACAATAAGGTACTCTGTTTCTTTATTTTTTCTAGCTTTAATTACGGAATATTCAAAATTGGGATGAACGCCAACAGCTTGATTAGCTGGAATTGTCCATGGCGTAGTAGTCCATATAACTAAGTAATGATTTTCTTTATCCTTTAAAGGAAACTTAACATAAATCGATGGATCTTTGATTTCATCATATTCTACTTCACTATCAGCAATAGCGGTTTCACATCTCGGGCACCAATTGTTGACTCTAGTCCCTTGCTCTAACAACTCTCTTTCTTCTGCCCTTTTAGTAGTCCACCAAACAGATTCAATGTAATCATCATCCATAGTCATATATGGATTTTCCCAATCAAACCAAGATCCAAACTCCTTAAATTGCTCAGTCATCTGATCCTTAAAATCAAAGGCAAAATTTCTGCACTCATCAACAAAACTCTTAATCCCAAACTCTTCTATTTCGCTCTTATCACTAAAATCAAATTTTTTTTCTACTTTAACTTCAATTGGTAATCCATGCATATCCCAGCCTGGAGTATCGTTTACCTGAGCCCCTTTGAAAGTCTTATACCTTAAAACCATGTCTTTGATTATTTTGTTCCATGTAGTACCTAAATGTATTCTTCCAGTTGTATAAGGTGGGCCATCAACAAAATAAAATTTTTCACCATGGTTTTTTTCTCTACTTTTTTCTCTAATCGATTTTTTTTCCCAGAAATTTCTGCAATCTTCTTCTATTTCCTCTGGTTCATATTCTTCTTCACTTTTTTCAATCATCTTATCCCAAACAACAACTTTGTAATCAAAACATTGTAGATGAAAGTAAAATTCTTTATCTAATTTACTTAAAGATTTAGTTGAAACAATAAAACTTTTTATGACAAAGTAATTTCAGTGTCTTCTATCTCGTAGTTTTCCCAATCAAAATTAGCTTCTCTACTTTGTAACCTAATTTTTCGGTTCCCATTATTCTCTTTAGTTTCTAGAGAAGCGTCCATTAATTGTTTTAATGTTTTAATTGTCTTATCTTCGTGACTACCAGCTTCTAAAACATATAAACCTACGCCATCAATAGACTTAATTCTACCTGAAAAAGTATGTAAGAACCTAAAAATCGTCTTAACATCAGAGTACATAATCATAACTGAAACAGTATCAATAACTAATCTAATTTTTTCTTTATCTAGATTCATATAAAATTCTTTTATTAGATTAGAGATTTTTACGCCTATATCTGTTAAATCAACTGGACTGGAAGCAAATTTAACAGAATCCTTTTTCTGTGGTTTTTCAAGATCTTGGCTTTCAGTTACACAATCAACAATTCCAAAAGAATCTTTATATTCACTTAAAGAAAGATTTCTTCTATCAAACCAATTAAAAATACTCTTGGAACCATTTGTAGTGGATACATATATCCCTGCTCCATCTTCTTCCTTCATAGCTTCATAAAAAAATCTCTTTGTAAAGACTTCTTTTCCTGAAAGCGGAGGACCAAGTAATAATAAATTGGTTCCTCCCTGAATTTTTTCATCAAATCCATTTATTCCAAGATTATATCGTTTCATATCTATTTCACAATCACAAACACTTGTTTTTTTTACCAGAAACTTTATTTCCCTATAACATTTTTTTTGATTTAATTAAATCTTAATTCATTTATATATTTAATATTTGATTTGAAAACAAAAATCACTGTTTTCTTTAGAAAGAAAAACCTAAATAAAACGATAAAAAAAATACCAACACTAAAGATTATG
>CAYPLQ010000140.1:0-3165 GCA_964411605.1 uncultured archaeon
AGTCTATGTTGTCTCCTTTTTCCCAGTCTAGGCCTTCTACCATGTCTTTGGGTAAAATTATTTGGTAGGATCCATCCTTTTTTTGTTGCAGTTTACGGCTACCCAAAATTAACACCACTTATTTCTATATAGACTTTGATATAAAAAAAGTGTGGTTTTTGGTAAATAACCTAATCCAATTGGTTCAAGAACCGAACAAAGAGGTTAAAGGGCCGGGACCGAGAATCGAACCCGGGTCGTGGCCTCCACAGGGCCACAGGATAACCACTACCCTATCCCGGCCACTTATAAATGCTTTATTTATACGTGTTTTTACAACCTATTGTTACGCTTTTTGCTTCAAAAACGTTTTCTTTTGTTAAAGTTCCTTTAACTTGAATTGTTTTTCCTTCATCTTTTTGACCTGGCACGGGTTCATTGTTGAAGACCTTTATTGTTTTTTCTGAGTCTTTATCTTTTAAGACAAATTTTGTTCCTTTTTCAGTTTCTTGTACTGAATCTTTTTTTATTACTCCATTAATTTTTACCTCTTGTTCGAGGTATTTGGATGGGTTTTTGTTTAATTCGGTTATTGAAACAGTGATGGAGTTTAATGGAGCTCCTGATAACCCGATAATTAATGCTACTCCTATCGCTGCAACTCCTAGTATTAGTTTCTTATTCATTTTCCATGACCCTGATTTTTTCGTTGATTTTGTTTTGTTTTCGATTGATGTGGTATATATAAGAAAATAAGACTAACCAAATAGCTAGGTTCGCGATCAATAAATATTGTAGGTCATTCATTTATATCTAATTAATTTTATTTTTTAAATTTATTTATTCCTTTCTTCTTCAAGGATTTTAGGTTTTTTTCGGTCTTTAGTTGGTTGGCTCTTATTGATAGTAGGTAAGAAAAGAAGGCTGTATAAGCTATTACTCCTATACCTAGGCCTATTGCTATGTTGGGAGATATTCCTCCACTTGTGATTGGTTGGGGGTGTAGTGATATTTTTATGGATAAATATGTTATTGGGACGCTGATGAAGGCGATTATTCCATACACTGCTGATATTCTTGGTTTCTTTTCTGTTTCTATGGAAGTTCTTAGAGCCAGGTAAGCCATGTATATTATCCAAGTTATTAGTGTGGTAGTTAGTCTTGGATCCCATCTCCACCATGTCTGCCATTCGGCTCTAGCCCAAATAGAGCCAGTTAGTAATGTTAGTGTAGAAAAGATTACTCCTATCTCTGCTGAAGCTATTGCATATAAATCATATTTTATTTTTTTATTTCTAAGGTACTGTATACTTGATAGCATCACTATAAAGAAAGCGAAAAAAGATATCCATGCTAATGGAACATGTAAGAACATCATTCTATAGATTTGGCCTGATTTTTGGAAAAAAAGCGATTTTATTTGTAAGGAAAATATAATTGATAGTGAAATAGTTACTAGTGAGGTAATTCCTAGAATTTCTTTTTTCTTCATCAATTAGCCCTCAATTACGTAATTAAAGAATAATGTGGATACTGTAAAGAAAATTATGTCATATGCTGATAAGATTCTTATCCAGCTCCAAAATCCTTGATTATTTGTTAACAGTGTTTTTGTTGCTTCCACTGATCCTATTAATACTGGTATTATGATTGGGAAAAACAATACAGGTAAAAGCATTTCTCTTGTTTTTGAATTAACTGAGATAGCTGATAACAGAGTTCCTATTGAAACGAAACCAAATGTGCCTATAAGTATTATTAAAAATAAATTCATTGGGTTGTTTAGTAGTTCTAGGAAATCAAATAATATTATAAAAGCAAATATTGTTATTATTTCTATTATTAATAAAAAAATGAGGTTTGAAATGGTTTTACCTAAATAAATTATGCTCCAGTCGGATGGAGCTAGCATCATTCCTTGTAGGCATCCTTTGTCTTTTTCAGCGATAAAAGATCTAGCCATTCCTAACATGCCTGTAAAAACAAAAGCTATCCATAAAACACCGGGGGCAAGGTCATGTATTAATTCTGTTCTTAGTTTTCCGAATGCAAAGTTTGATATTAGAATGACTGTGAGGGAAAAGATTAACATCGTGTTTATCATCTCTTTTGTTCTTAATTCTATCAATATGTCTTTCCGGATTATTGTTAAGAGTTTTTTTAGTGTTTTAATCATTTTTTTCTAGTTTTTTATTGTATATTCTTTTAAATTCTTTTTTATTTATTTTGTTTTTTTCTTTTAAATAAACGATTTCTCCGTTTACTAATATTGAAATTTTTTCACAAATTTTTAGTCCTCTTTCGAGGTTATGAGTTGTTAATAAAATTGTTTTGTCTTTAAATTTCTTTAAAATGTCCTCGAGTGTTTTTGTGGATTCTTGATCTAGACCAGTATATGGTTCATCCAACAATAAGACTGAGGGGTCATGTATTAGGGCTCTAGCTATTGAGATTCTTTGCTTCATTCCTCTCGAAAAGGAATTTACTCTATCTTTTCTTCGATGCCCTAATCCAACTTTGTCAATAAGTTCTTGACTTTTATCTCTTGGGTTTTTTATTCCATAGAGTTTTCCATAGAACTTGAGGTTTTCTTCAGCTGTTAATCCACCATATAAATGGGTTTTATGGGATATTACTCCAATTTGTTCTCTGGTTTTTGTTGGTTCATTAATTATGTCCACATTATTTATCTTTGCTGTACCAGAAGAAGGTTTCATGATAGTTGATAGAATCTTTATTAAAGTTGTTTTTCCCGCACCATTAGGACCTACTAAAGTTAAAAAATCATTTATTTCGAGATTAATTTCTTTTAATGCTGTTATATAACCAAAATTTTTTGATAAATCATTGATTTCAATTATCTTGATTTTCCTCCTCTTATATATTAATTATTTATTTTTCTTTAATTATTTAGTAACTTATCTGGTTTCTTCAAAATTTCTTTTTTAATGAATCATTTTTTCTTTATAGATTCTTCACTTTTGGTTCTCCAAAAAGTTTCAAATATTTATAGAATTTAACTTATCAGTGAAGTGGCCTCTACCTAATCAAATGATTTAGGAAAAGGCTTCCATGTGAGGCCTTATTTCAAACGAAAGTTTGCCTTTCACTAAGCTTGTCTCATTCACACCGTCAACAAGGGAACTATTTGCTTTGAGGAAGAATTGGATTAGGGCACAAAGCCCA
>CAYPLQ010000141.1:0-2069 GCA_964411605.1 uncultured archaeon
CTTTCGGTGAACCTCTATCTAGGTTTTTGAAAGATATGGATGTCTCATACAAAAGTAAAAAACGAGGGAATGTCTATCGAATAAAAGGATTCGTAGAGATATTCAAAAACATGTACAAAAACATGATAATAGAAGAACTGGGTACAGGTGAACATACTTATGCTGAGATATATAAAGAAATGGATAAGAGCGTCAGTAGATACGTTATTTCCGACTTATTCGAGAAGAAAAAGAAAAAGGTTGGAGGGAAAAGTTTACCATTCTATGAAGTAAAAAGAGACAGTGGAGCAGAGCTCTTTAGGTTGATATATGATGCAACAAGTGACGAGATAAGCGAGGAATATCTTGCTAAAGAAAGTGGTCTAGAACCTGAAGATATAAGGGACATCTTGAGTGAATTCAAGGTAGAAGGTGACGATATATACAACTGTAAAATGATACGAAAGAAGATGAATAACTTCATGTAAAAACAATTTTTTCTTTTTTTTCTTATCATTTTTATGATGTTTTATCAGTCTTTTTTTCTAATTGCTATTATATTTTATTCAACTAGAAAATCTTCTTTTTTTCACTACATTTTTCTTGTTTTTTGATAGGTGTTTTATTGCCTATTTCACAGATTTTAATCGGTTGTTTTTTCTGATTTATTCTGTTGTCTATTCTCTTTGATGTACAACACCTAAAACTGTTATCCAGAGATTTTTAAAATCCTTATATCCCCGGAACGAATTAGGTGTTTTAATTGTTAATTATAATATTAATGTTTATACTTATCCAGAGTTTTCAGCCGGAACAAAAAAGGTGGGGTCGTTTTTTTTACCTATAATACCCCCACCTAAAACGATATTTATAGCACCTATCCAGTATATTATAATTTATTTAAATAATTACTAAAATTACCGGAATCACCGAGTGTATACCATTGTGTTTTACGGTCCGTTTCCGGTAAATGTATTGGTGGGAAATTTAAAAAAGTATTTCAGTAATTAATACTTAATCTAAATATTACAAGATGTTAAAATGTACGATATTTTTGATATGTATTATCATTAATTTTGATTTCATTTTAGGATCTTCTTTCTTCTAAATTAGTATTTTAGTAGATTGCTTATTTTATTATTAGTTGATATTACTGGTAAATATTTCTTTCAACACTCAGTTTTTTTCACTACATTTTCTAACTTTTTTCACTACATTTTCATTTTTACTAAATAGATCGACCCTATTTTTCTCTTAAGTTCCGTTTTCTATTATGTTTTTTTCCGGTCAATCATTTCTATATTTTTCTTATTTCGTTAAAATTTATTGTAAAAGTAGTACATACTTTCATTGTTATTACTGTGTTATTTCTACTGCATTCTTGTCTTTTTATTGGTCATTTACCCCTTGTTATAGATCTGTTTTTGTTTATTTTTCCTGTTGTTAATTTTTTTAACATTTATTCTTACTTACATTTATTCTTAATTTTTTTAACCTTAGCTATTACACCAATTAATGTTCTTCCGCCTCTCTTTACATAAATTACGGTTTTTTTATCATGGTTATTACACTGTTATTTAGCAGTTATCTGATAGTTTTTGTTTTGATTATCTTGATATTCTTACCGATCTTTTTTCCTCTTATTTTTTCTTATTTTTCTTATCTTTTTTAATTTGCTATATTACTGTCAATTATTTTCTTGTTTTCATTTTATTTTTCTCGTTTTTATTTCATTAAAACAAATTCGATCTAAGGTTTTTTAAGCTGTTTTTTATACATCCTATAATATCTACACTTTCTAATTTTCCTTTATTTTTATATTTTTCATTTATTCATTTTTACTTGTGTTCTTTTACGGTTATTTTATTTTTTTATTTTTCTTATTCTTCTTTATATTGTTTTTTATTTTCTGTTTTTTCCTAATATTTTTCTACTAAGTTATTTTATTATTTTTTACTATTACTTTATTTTTATACTTATACGTTATCTTCCTTACCTTTTGTTATCTTACATTTTTATTTAATTACTTATTTTCTTTTAATAACTTTTTTATTGCTATTTATATTTTTATTTGCTTATCTCCTTTTCCC
>CAYPLQ010000141.1:2210-3113 GCA_964411605.1 uncultured archaeon
GTTTGTTTTTGTTGATAATTTATTAATTATAATTCTTGTCTTATGTACAATAAACTTTATTTTTTCCATAAAATCGTTAGTCTTACCACTTTTCTATATTTTTCAAGTAAATATTAACGATTACATGGGCGATTTCTTTTTCCCCAGTATTTTATTGTTTCTTATTTAACTTATTGATTTTACCGCCCATGTTATATCGCCCGTGTGAAAACATGGGCGTAATATTTACGTAATATTATAATTAATATAATAGAGCGAACCAGTTAATATATTATGGGTTTACATTGGCGACGTCTTTATAAAAACCTTTTTTCAATCGCCCAAACAGCCCTTTTTCACGGGCGATTTTACCCCCTCCAGAGTGTTAAGCTAATTCGCCCATGTAATTGCAAAATCGCGTGAACATCCGAGTGTATAGTATAGGGTATTGACTTGCACTTGCAGGAGATGATCCCTTTCGGGTGAATTAGATGTAGATATAGAGGTATCTTAGTAGATCAAGTAGAGGATATCCGGGGTCTATTAAGGTATGTTATAGGGCGGATATTGTAGCGTATATAGAGGATGAAATATCGGGATATAGATGACATATATGCGTAGAGGATATCGTATCTTAGAGGTAGTTATTTTGCTCTATATCGATGCTATTATTGTAGAGGATACTGTATTAGGGAATAGAAGATAGAGGATATTTTACCGAAGAGATCATTCGTAGATGTATGATATCGTTACATTAGAATTAGAGATGAGAGATCATTATATTCTTGAAATCTAGAGAGGATAGATGCATGTATTATCCGAGGGATCTATCTGTATATTTTATTGTTTAGAGATTAGATCTCTCGACGATATCGATGATGTATTTTGCCGATATCTATCGATAGATTTCATCCGTATATGTTC
>CAYPLQ010000142.1:0-3107 GCA_964411605.1 uncultured archaeon
ATATATGATAGCACGACAGAGGAAATTAAGCAAGGGGGAAGGCGTAGAGGAGCGAATATGGGTGTTTTGAGAGTTGATCACCCAGATATAATTGATTTTATTTCGGCAAAAAAAGATCAAAATGTATTAAATAACTTTAATTTATCTATAGGAGTTATAAAAGAATTTATAGAAGCTTTACGGAGTGATGAAAAATATGATTTAATTAATCCAAGAACTGATGAGGTTGTTGATGAATTAAGAGCAAGGGAGGTATGGGATGCGATTGGAGAAAATGCTTGGAAAAATGGGGAACCTGGAGTTTTGTTTCTTGACAAAATAAATGAAGACAATGTTTTTCCTATAAAAGATCGAGGAGATAGCCATTACATTGAAAGCACTAATCCCTGTGGAGAAGCTCCTCTGGAACCCTACGAAGCATGTATTCTAGGTTCAATAAATCTATCAAATTTTGTTTCTCAAGGAGAAATAAATTGGAATAAATTGAAACGGGTTGTTCATGTAGGTATCCGCTTCTTAGATAATTGTGTTGAAATAAGCGATTTCCCAATAGAAAAAATAACGGAGAAGGTTAGAGCGAATAGAAAAATTGGATTAGGAGTAATGGGTTTCTATGACATGCTCGTTCAATTAAACATCCCATATAGTTCAGAGGATGCTATTAGTGCAGCAAAAGAAATTATGGGATTTATTTCTTCAGAAGCAAGAATTAAATCAAAAAAATTAGCAAAAGACAGAGGGGTGTTCCCTAATTACGAAAAAACTAAATTAAGATATGGTGAAAAACAAAGAAATGCTACTTTGACAACAATAGCTCCAACTGGCACTATTTCGTTATTAGCAAATTGTTCTTCTGGAATAGAGCCTATATATGCTATTTCTTACGTAAAAAATGTTTTAGGAGGTATTCCTCAAATAAACAATTATTTCTTAAGGAAAATAAAAGAAGAAACTGATCTAGAACCTAAAAAAGCTCTTAAATTAGTTGAAGAACATAGATCCCTACAAAATATTGACCAAATACCTAAAAAAATAAAGGAATTATTTAAAACTACCCATGACATTGATCCTGAGCAACATATCAGGATTCAAGCAGCTTTTCAGGAATATACGGATAATGCTGTGAGTAAAACAATTAATTTTCCAGAAAAAACTAGTGTTTCTAAAATAAAAGAAGCTATGAGTTTAGCTTATAAATTTGGTTGTAAAGGAATAACTGTTTATAGAAGCCAAAGCAGAGATAAACAAATTCTTGAAACAAAGAAACCTGTGAAAGAACAATGTATCTCTGTGTGTGACTATTCTTCCCTTAATAAATAAAGTAAAAAAGGGAGTGATTTTATTTTATATCACTCTTTTTATTTCTTCAAAGGTAGGTTCCACTTCAATTGGAGGTTCGTTTATGTCGATTATTTCTTGAGGATCCTTTAGTAAGTGACCAGTTGTTACGCAAACAATTTTTTCTTCTTTATCTATTTTATCCAATTCTCTTAGTTTTTTTAATCCAGCAACAGATGATGCACTAGCTGGTTCAACGCCTATACCTTCTAATCTTGCTAATTTTTTCTGGGCTTCTATTATTTCTTCATCACTTACGGATTCAGCTGTTCCATTTGTTTCATATACTGCTTTTAGAGCTTTTGGGCCATTAACTGGATTACCTATTCTTATTGCAGTTGCTATTGTTTCAGGATTTTCTTCAGGTTCTACTTTGTCTTTTTTGTTTTTAATAGCTTCTACAAAGGGTTTAGATCCTTCTGATTGTATACCAGTCATTTTTGGTGTTTCGTCAATTATATCTGTTTTTTTCCATTCTTTCATTCCTTTATGTATTGCTGTGACATTTCCGGCATTTCCTACGGGTAAAACAAATCTATCTGGAGTTTCCCAGCCAAGTTGTTCAACAGCTTCGAAGCCTATTGTTTTCTGGCCTTCTAAGCGAATTGGATTAATAGAATTCAATAAATAGATATTGAGTTCGTCTGTTGCTTTTTGAATTAATTCAAGTGCTTTATCAAAGTTATCTCTTATAGATATTACTTTTGCACCGTGCATTAGTGCTTGAGCTACTTTACCCATCGCCACTTTTCCAGCTGGTAATAAAACCACTGATTCTATACCTGCTTTTGCGGCATAAATAGATAGAGCAGCTGATGTATTTCCGGTTGAAGCACAACCAACTTTTTCTAGACCTAGTTCTATTGCTTTTGAGACACCTACAGTCATACCACGGTCTTTGAAGCTTCCTGTTGGGTTATCGCCTTCGTGTTTTATGTATAATTCATCTACACCAACCCATTCAGCTAATTTTTTGGCTTCATATAGTGGTGTATGGCCTTCGCTTATTGTTACTTCTTTATCACAAGGTAAGAAGGAGCGGTATTTCCAGACACCTAGTTCTCTGGATTTCATTGATTCTTTATCCAATCGTTCTTGGATTTCTTCTAAGTCATATTTGACTTCTAATAATGAATCACATTTAGGGCATCTATAGATTATTTCATCAATTGAATAAGTTTCTCCACAGCTAAAGCATTCTATTTTTGGCATAATATACACATTCAAATCCTTTTTTATTCCTAAACATTTATTTGCTTTTATAAAGGTTTATGTTTCTGTATCTTTTATAAAGGAATATGAGGGTTATTTATGGGAAGCGAAATCAAGATTGAAAATGTTGTTGCATCAGCCTCATTTGATCAAGAATTAGATCTTGAAAAAATATATAGAAAATTCGATAATGCTGAATATAACCAAGAAAAGTTTCCTGGTGTAGTGTACAGGTTAACTGATCCTAAGACTGCTGCACTAATTTTTTCGTCAGGTAAATTAGTTTGTACTGGCGCTAAGAATGTGGAAGACGTTGAAGTTGCTGTTGACAAAGTCATTGAGAAACTAGGTGAGGCCGGAGTTGAAATAAAAGAAAAACCAAAAACTATTGTACAAAACATCGTAGCCTCGGCTGACTTGGATCATCCTCTAAATCTTAATCAAATAGCCATTGGTTTTGGTCCCCCAGTACAAACTATTTTTCCACTGCCAAACAACAAAAGAACAACTTTAGGTTCATCTAATCTATAAACCAAGCCCGGGAATTGTTCTGGCTC
>CAYPLQ010000143.1:0-3057 GCA_964411605.1 uncultured archaeon
AATTGTGGATGTGGGATGCCTGATGAGGATCACGGAATGGGGCATGCTGGAGTAGATTCTGATGGGAAAGCAATAACAACTAAGACTTTTGAAGCGGCAGGAGAAGCTTTTGAACAATCTCTTGAAACATCAAAGGAAAATACAAAGGAATTACTAGAAGAAGAGTAAAATCACTTACTTTAATTTTTTAATCACTGAATCAATTTTTCTTTCTTTTTCTTCAACTGGTTTTTGTTTCCCTAATACTTGTTCACTAAATGTTTTTCTCTTTTCTTTATAAAAAACACCGATTGGGATTTTTTCTTTGTTTTCATTAATTATGGATTTCTTTAGTGCTTGTTCCCGGTTTTTTGGGTTGTGGTCATCTTTTTTTAGGTCATAAACTACTTCATTGTAGTGATCCCAGGTGTTATAAAAAGCAACTGATGGCTGAAGAACATCGATTACGGCGAACCCAGGGTGATTTATGGCTTTTTTTAGTAATTTCTCGAGGTGCTCTCTTTCTCCAGAAAATCCTCTTGCAACAAAAGAAGCTTTAGAGGAAATTAAGAACTCTAAGGGATTTAGAGGTTCTTCTACACTTCCTTCTGGTGCTGACTTGCTTTTAAATCCTTTTGGGCTTGTTGGAGTAAATTGACCCGTTGTTAAAGCATATACCTTGTTGTTATGGATTAAAGTAGTGATATCGATATTTCTTCTCGCTGCATGAACCAAATGACTGATGCCTTCGTTATATGCGTCTCCATCCCCTGCAAAAGCCATTACCTCTAAATCGGGATTCGCTAATTTTATGCCAGAAGCAGTAGCAATCTCCCTACCATGGAGAGAATAGAAACCACTAACATCTAAGTAATCGAAGATTTTTCCATGACAACCTATTCCTGTAGATATAACAAAATCTTTTTTTTAATATTTTCTCTCACTTAAATCTTCAAAACAATACCAAACTCAACCAACTAAAACACCTCCTCTAGGTCTTCAACAAGTTTTTTAGGATAAAAGGGCCTCATATCATATTTCAAGACTTGTTCATCAATTTCTAAGTTGGTTTTTGCTTCAATCAATCTACCCAATTGACCACTAGAATTTGCTTCAACAGAAACAATTTTCTCCGCATCCCCCATCTTTTTTATTACCTCTTCTCTTGGAAAAGGCTTAAAGCAAATTGGTTGAATAACTGAAAACCCTATTTCAGAGATTTTTTTAGCCTCAAGAACCGCGCCTTTAGTAGATCCCCACGTAACAACTACGTTGCCCTCATCTCCATCAAACCTATTAACAAGTTCTCTTTCACCTAAATCCTTCTTAATACTCTCTATTTTCTTAAGTCGCTTATTTTGCATTTTTTTAATTTTTTCTGGTTCTTCAGTAGTATGACCATCTTCAAGATGTTCATAACTACTACTTTTAACTACAGCTTCTTTTCCCGGGAATTTTAGTGGTGAAACACCATCACTTGTGTCTAAATACCTCAAATATCTACTTTTTCCCTCACTTGGTTTTTTAGGTTCTTTTTCTTCTAACATATCTGTGTCAATTTCAGTTGAAACATAGCTCTCGCTCAAGTGCTTATCACTTAATAAAGTAACAGGTATCTGATATTTCCAGGCAAGATTTAATGACATCCCTGAACACAGAAATGCTTCTTTAATATCTCCTGGAGCTAAAACGATGTGAGGAAACTCACCATGTCCCGCTTCAATTACATATCCAAGATCTGATTGAGAAGTATAAGTGGGAACTCCTGTACTCGGTCCAGCTCTCTGAGCCTCCACAATAACGACGGGTGTTTCACTCATCCCTGCCAGTGACAGAGCTTCCTGCATTAAGTCATAACCTCCTCCAGAAGTACCAACCATGGACTTCGCACCAGCAAATGCAGAACCTAAAGCAATGTTAAGAACAGCGATTTCGTTCTCGGGTTGCATAACATCGATTCCAAGTTCTCTCTTGTTTTCAGCTGCAAAATGCAATATTGAAGTTGATGGCGTCATAGGATAAGCAACATATAGATCAAGACCACTTACTGAACTTCCAAGCAAAAATGCTTGGTTCCCAGTTAAGAAAGCAGTGTCCTCAGATTCTCTTTTTTCAAAATCAAACAAAGTTTTTTCTTCTTTACTACATCTCTCATATATTTTTTCAGAAATACTTATATTTACTTCAGCTTTATCACCATATTCATCCCTTAAGACATTATTTAGTGTTTTTAAATTAATTCCAGATAAATAAGAAATAGCGGCAACAAAACCAGTGTTTTCAATTATTTTAGGGCCATTTATTTCCTTTCTAAAATCAGAAATCGGTAAAGAAACAAATTCTTCCTTTTCCTTTTCTAAGTTATTAGAATTAATAATTATCTTGGATTTATCTTCCTGAACTAAGTTTTTTTTATGGGTTTTAATTGTTTTTTCATCAAAAGCTCCTAATAAATTTATTTTTTTCCGCTGACTCCTTGTTTTTTCAGAACAAACATGGATTTCAGAAAAATTATGCCCTCCCTCAATCAAAGACGGATAATCATCTCTTGAGAAAACAAAGTATCCATTTCTGTTGAATACTTTACCTAATACTCTTCCAGCTGCCCTCACCCCTTCTCCTGCTTCACCTCCAATAACAATAGATACATCTTTCATTAATTAATAATGAGTTAGTTATATAATAAATAGATTTTCTAAAAAAAAGGGAAAGCATTATTTTGTGTTATTTCTTATAACTTTATTGGTGTTAAGATGCCATCTGAAGAAAAAGAAAAATGTGTTGCTGCAATGGATGTGATGAAGGACTGGGATACTTGGTTAGAGACTCTTCAACAAGGAATGGAGTTAGCGAGAGGAATTGGGTTATCTGAAGATGAACTCAAGGACATTTCTCAGGGCTTATTGGATTACATCACGGATGAATTTTGTCCGGCTACAGACGAAGAAAAGGTTCTTAGAGAGATGTGGGGAGTAGCAACTCCAGAAGAACGAAGAACGTTAGTAGATATATTCTTTAAATTAATGGAAAAAGAATAAAACTCTTTTTTCATTTAAATTTATTTTTTAGGTTTCTTTT
>CAYPLQ010000144.1:0-3022 GCA_964411605.1 uncultured archaeon
CAATGGAGCTGATCGTTATCTTAGGAAGGGAGGAGATCCAAAGACACAATTTGGAGTATTGGCTAATGCTATAAAACAAGAAGTTGAACATAAGAGATCAAGAGAAAGGTCAAAGGAATTAAATTCATTAAGAAGCATTATAAGACGAATTAATCAAGTTCTCACTACAAAAATGGATATAAAGGAAGCTTCAAGAAAGATATGTAAAATTCTTTTAGAAAAAAAAAGTTATTTAGATATTTCTATAGCTTGTGGTGATGGAGACTACTTAAAACCATTAGTTGACTTTGGAGACCATGAAAGGAAACCTTACACTATCAATTTGAACAAAGACATTGAATCTCAAACTGGTCCAGATTGCTTAAAAAAAGCAATTAAAACTAAAAATGAAGTTATAATAGAAAATAAAGAAGATTCAACTCTTTGTAGAGGTTGTAGATTCTGTTTATATGAAAAAAACCATAGCTCTATAAAACTACCGCTCGAGAATGACACAATACATGGCTATTTAACTGTATGTATGGATGTAGGTCGAATAGACAAAGGAGAAATGAAATTACTAAGAGAACTAGTAAGAGACATAGAAGATGGATTCAAAAGAATGAAACTAGAAAAAAATGTAGGAAAAGTCCAAGAGAGACTTAAAAAAGTTTTTGAGAACCTGGGTGATGCTGTTTTTGTAGTTGCTGTTGGTGGCGTGGATCATGGATTGGTTTTAGATGCAAATGAGACGGCAGCAAAGCAATTAGAGATGAGTAAAGAGGAGTTAATTGGTGAAGATATTCATAGTTGGTTGGTTGGATCTCCTGAGGAGATGACTCAGAAAGAAATTAAAGAAGAACTAGAAAAGGGAAAAAAGATTTCAGTGACTTTAAAGAGGAAGAAAAAAGATGGTTCGAATTATTGGGCAGAAGAAACTATTGTTCCTTTCCAATATAAAAAACGAAAAGCTTGTTTGATGGTTTCAAGAGACATAACAGAAAGAAAAAAATTTGAAAATAAGCTTAAGTTATTTAAAAGAGCTCTAGAAAGCTCTAGGGACATGGTTGCTATTGTTGATGAAGATTTTAAGTACAGATTTATAAATAATGCCTTTTTAAGATACCATGGTTTAGATAAAGAAGATGTAATTAATGAATCTGTTAAAAAAGTAGTTGGTGAAGAAGAATTTAAAGAAAAAATAAAAAGTAACTTGTTTAAGTGTTTGAGAGGTAAAACTGTTAAATATCAAATGTCTCACAAATTTCCAGATAAAGAAGAGATTCATTTAGATATATTGTACTATCCAATTAATTTTGATGAACGTAAAAACGCTATTGTAGCAGTTATGAGAGATGTTAGCGAAATAAAAGAAAAAGAAAATGAATTAAAAGAATATAAAAAGGTTTTAGATGTCTCTGATGAGCTTATGGGCATAATAGATAAGAATTACAGATATGTGTTCACTAATAAAGCATATAAGGATTTTTTTGTACCAAATGATATTGATTCCTTGAAAGGAATGCATGTAAAAGAGATTTTAGGAACAAAGGGATTCAAGCAAATTAAACCTTACTTTGATGAATGTCTTAGTGGAGAAAAAATAAAATACGATAAAAAAATGAAAAACAAAGATGATGAAACAATTTATTTAGAAATAAGTGATTATCCCATAAGGAATGAGAAAAACGAAGTTGTTGCCCTTGCAGGAGTGGCAAAGAACGTAACAAAAAGAAAAATTGCAACAGAAAGGAAAAATTTTTTGCATGAATTACTTAGACATGATGTTCAGAACAAAAATCAATTAATTGAAGGATACCTTGGTCTCTTAAATAAAGATTTAAAAGAAAGAAGTGAGTATCTGAATAAAGCAAAAAAAGCGTGTCGTGCAAGTCAGAATATTATAGAAAAAGTAAGAAAATTAAAAGAAATCGAAAAAGAAGAATCGAAAGAAATCATTTTAGGAACTGTTGTTCAAGAAGTTTTAGATAAAAAAAGAACCCGAATTGAGGAAAATGGTTTTAGATTAATAGAGAATTATTCACTAGAAGACTGCAAAGTAAAAGCTGGTTCATTACTAAAGGAATTGCTTAGTAATCTGGTTGAAAACGCAATAAAACACTCAAAAGGAAACGAAATAAGGATTAAGGGAAAAGAAAAAGAAAATCAAAGTGTAATAACTGTTGAAGACGATGGAAAAGGCATACCAAAGGACATCAAGAAAAAGATTTTTGAAAAAGGCTACAAACACGGTGATTCTGGAGAAACGGGACTAGGTCTTTACTTAGTAAAAGAAATAGTTGAAGCCTATGGTGGGAGAATTGAAGTAGAGGACTCAGAACTAGGAGGAGCCAGATTTGAAATATATCTACAAAAGACATAGAAAAATACACAAAAATTGACAAAGAGATTCAAAAATTTTTTAGGTTTATTTTATGACCACTAAAAGATTTTTAGACGTAAGCTTCATTAATATTGTAAAAATCTAATTAAAGAATCATAGATTCAAAATATCACTTTATTATTATCTTAATTGAACATTAAGACCAAAATTTGATTTATTAAGCTTATATTAAATTGTTAAACTAAAAAATAAGAAATTCAGTGATTAAAACACTTTTTTCATAAAATAGCTGTATCAATAAAATTAATAATATTATTAGAGAAAAGATGACTGAAAGAGTTGTTACTTCCATAAATATAGATGAACCTACACTTAGTAAAGCAAAGCCATTGGGTTTAAACATTAGTAAAGTATCAGAAAACGCATTAAAAATTGCTGTTAATAATTTAGAGGATACATACAAAGATATAGATAAAAGAAAACATTCTAATAAGTTAATGCGGGGGACGGGATTCGAACCCGTGGACCCCTACGGGACAGCGCCCTCAACGCTGCGCCTTTGGCCTAGCTCGGCAACCCCCGCAATATAGAATTAATTTTCTTGGGAAAGTTGAGAGGTGTTTCTTAAGGACTTATTAGAGGGTTTCTTTAACTTGTTTCGGGTTTCAGAGAGCTGTTTTTCAAGGAACTGGGAGACAT
>CAYPLQ010000145.1:0-893 GCA_964411605.1 uncultured archaeon
GAAATCAAACAACTCATGCAGATGTTCGTTTACGAAATGACACAAATGATGGTTGCCAGAGGCGGACAACTAGTATTCAGCAGCGTACAACTAACACCCGGCATACCAGAACTCTGGAAAGACAAACCAATAGTAAAACACGGACAAATAGGACCAAACACCTACGGAAGCTACGAAAAAGAAGTACAACAAATGTTCAAAGCCCTAATGGAAGTAATGATACAAGGAGACTACTGGGGAAAACCATTCAACTTCCCAAAACCAGAAATAAACATAAAAAAAGAATTCCTAGAACCAAGATACGACGAACAATGGAACCTAGCATACGAACTAGCAGCAAAACACGGAACACCTTACTTCGATAACGAAATACCAGACTACCGAGGCGGAGACGAAGGCGTCTCATGTTACCAATGCCTCCCAAAAGACGAAGAAATAATTTATACTGACGATGAAGGATATAAAGTTAAAGAGATAAGTGAAGTATTCGAAGAAGCAAAAGAGAACGGAATTGAAGAAGACCCAAATGGAGTCGAATTCGCACCACTAAGCAACTCAAAGTCACCAAGCATGAGCAAAGACACCGAATTAGAAAACAGAGCTTTCGAAGGTATTATGAGGAAACGTTATTCAGGTAAACTAAAAGAGATCACACTCAAATCAGGTAGAAAAATCAAAGTAACTCCAGACCATCCAATACTAACTCTTGAAGGTGGAGTTTTCAAAAAGAAAAGAGCTGATGAAATAAAAGAAAATGATTACCTACCAGTAGTAGAAGAACTACCAACACAAATTATAAAAGAAAAAATAGACGTTAAACAACTTCTAAGCAAAGAGCACGAAATAGAAGAAAATGCTGATGAGGTATGGATTCCTTACCGGCCGGAATATGA
>CAYPLQ010000145.1:903-2902 GCA_964411605.1 uncultured archaeon
AGAAACAAATCCCAAAAGAAATCGAAGTTGACGAAAATCTAGCCACTTTCTTAGGGTTATACCTAGCAGAAGGCTGTAGAGATGAATCAGGAAGAAGAAAAACAGTGAGATTATCTTTCGGTAAACACGAAAGGGAGTTAATAGAAAAAGCAGAGAAAGCAATAGAAGAAACTTTCGATATATCCCCAATAAAAACAGAGGAAAAAACAGCAATAAACCTAGTAATAAACAGCCAAACAATATACTCACTACTAGAAGAACTAGGTGCTGGGAAAGCATCTAAAACGAAATCAATACCCGATACTGTGTTTAATTGGAATGAAGAACATATTGCCCAATATCTAAAATCAGCATTCAGAGGCGATGGAAATATAGATCTTAGCGGTAAAGGCAACGCAATTAGAATAAAACTGAGAAGCGAAAAAGCAATTAAGGACATAATAGCACTAACCAAACGAATAAACGTTCAAATGAATTACGAAGAAAGAAAAACAAAAGTAAACCACCCACATACAAGCGAAGAATACAAAACCACTGTCTATGAAGCAAAAATAACATCACAATCACAAATAGAAAAATTCGTTAATTTCACTGGATATGGAGAAGAAGCAATAAAAAGTGATGATGTCTCTGCAACAAGTATTTTCGAGCAAATACCAATAAAAGAAACAAAATTAGAACTAGAACACACAAAATATCCAACACAATATAAGGATAGACAATTAATAGGTGAGAAACTTTTAAACAGTCAAAAAGGACTAGCTGGAAGATTAAAAGAAAGCAAAATACACGTATTACCAGTAAGAGAGATAGAAGAAGTCGAATACGAAGGGTATGTATATGATCTAGTAGAAGTAGAAGAGAACCACAACTTCTCAAATGCACAAGGAATAATAACAGGAAACTGCTGCGCTTATCAATTTAGTGCTAATGAAAAAACTGACACCAATTTTGAAGAAAAACTCTATTTCGAAGACGGTCATCACTTCACGATGGGTGGTTGGCAAGTTATTACCCTGAATTGTCCACGTGCAGCTTATAGGGCAAATGGTGATGATGATAGATTATTTGAGGAATTAAAGAATCAAATGGATACTGCAGTTGAAGTATTTAAGACTAAAAAGAGATGGATGGACTTAATGGCAGAAAAAAACCGATTACCTTTTGCTACACAAAAACCAAAGGATCCGAGAACCGGTGAACCAGGAAAACCTGCTGCCGACCTATCACAACTTGTTTGGACTATCGGTGTGTTAGGAATAAATGACATGGTTCATTATCATACAGGCGAACAATTACATGAATCAGATGACGCAATTCGCTTCGCAATCAGAACTATGGCGGAAATGGAGAACTATGCACGTTATCTTGAGAGAGAACACGAAATGGATATTGCTTTAGCCAGAACCCCAGCTGAAAGCACTGTGCAGAGATTTGCTGTATCTGATTTATTGAATAATGAATTCAGGGATAAGGCAAAACAAGTTGTTAGAGGAGATTACGAGAAAGCTAAGCATAAGTTAAATAATGAGAGGGATGTACCGGTTTATTACACAAATGGAACACATGTACCGGTTGATGCGGATATTTCTCTAGGAAAAAGAATCAACATAGAGCATAAGTTCTTCCCAATAGTTGATGGTGGAAACATAATGCATATATGGTTGGGAGAATCTTCACCAAATCCACAGGGAATGCGTAGTTTAACTGAAAAAATCGCTAAGAACACACAAACAGGTTATTTCGCTTACACAAAGGACATGACAATCTGTAACGATGATTACAACGTTGAAAGCGGCTTAAAAGACAGTTGCCCAAGCTGTGGATCAACAGATGTTGAACATATTTCTCGTGTAACAGGTTATTTACAAGCTGTTAGCGGATGGAATTCAGCCAAGCAACAAGAATTAGAAGATCGTAAAAAATACAGTAACAAAGAAATAGATACCTAAGTCATTTTAGAACAAAAACAATGATTTCTATTTTTTATTTTTAAATT
>CAYPLQ010000146.1:0-773 GCA_964411605.1 uncultured archaeon
CTGCATTTCTAGCTGACAACTGGTGTTTTATCTCCCTGTTTGCCATCATTGGGATTCCCATAACTTATAAGATCATTAAATCAAGGAAGAGTTCCTCAAACCCTCCACGTGAGGATTCATTCGAAGATGTTGGTTCAGAGGAATTTAAAGAAGGAAAATAGGAGTAGAAATATTTTGAATAACAAAAATTTAAGTCACTTTATAGGATTATTCATAGGTAGATTGCTAAAGATCAGACTACCCTATATTTGAAGAAATCTGTATACAAATATGTTAGAATCTCCCGTTTTCATGATAAACAGTAGAAAATATGAACAAATAATCGGATATGACACTTTTCCATCAAAAACTTTCACAAACCCTCACCTTTTTTCGACTTTTTATAGAACCATTTCTTTCGATTTTTCTTCATGTTTCTAAAATAAGTATGCTAGCAGATGTTAAATTCTAGAAAGTTATGGAAACATAAATAAAATCGGGAAGAAAATTAGTATAAGATCCAAAGATTGTTCAGTGCTAAGAGTTAATATCAAACTAATGATGAGATGGAAAAAACGAAATTCACCAACATTTCTCTCCCCATCTATTGCCTCTTCCCCCAACACTACTAACATCCCGCTGAATAATAGAAGAAGGGTGATTGTAAAGACAAATACTTTCATTTTCATATCAATAATCCTCATTTCAATTATATATATGATTGGACTGGTTTAAATATTTTAGTAAAACAGGTATTTTAAGATTCCGAAATTCTCTTTTGGAAAATACATCAG
>CAYPLQ010000146.1:832-1433 GCA_964411605.1 uncultured archaeon
ATCCTATAATAATAAGGAAGTTGCTAGTCGACTGAAAACAATGGATTTTAAAAAGGTAATTAAAGAAATATTCGTATGTAAAAGAAAGTATCTCCTGTCGCCGTTACATCGACTAGATTAATGATATGAATTCCACGAATAATTTTCATATAAAGAACTATACTTCCTAAGTTATTACCAATAGACCTTTTTCACGTTGTGGGGTATTTAGTTCAAAGAAGCATATGAATTTTTCATTCCTACTTACTTAGAAAATACTTTATTTTTAGAGAATTTAAAGAAATATTTCTTTTCAAAGGGGGAATATAAATAATTATAAGTTTCTCAAATTCTGTACAAATGCTTCGTTAAAATTATTTATATAACAAATATGTATCTGTATATGTATTAAGTAAAGACTGTGAAAAAAGTTGATTGTATGAACGAAAGATCACTTAGAGTTGGTGAAAAGTACGAAGTAAATATAAAGGATAAAAAGGGAGGTTATGGAGTAGCAGAGATTGATGAATTTACTGTTTATGTTCCTTACACTAGACCTGGAAAAAAACCCTTTATAAAAATTTTATACATAGATTATGATCTACCTTTTGAAAATATAGCT
>CAYPLQ010000146.1:1443-2725 GCA_964411605.1 uncultured archaeon
GGATTATACAAAGAAAATGCAGAGCCTTTATATTATAAAAGGAGGATCGTAGAAGCTATAGCAAACAAGAAAAAAGGTGAATTAGATAATTTTAATTTTGAAGAATTTAGAAATTTTATAGAGAAATTAGAAAAAAGTAATGATATTAATGAAGAAAATGATACAGAAAATGATACAGAAAATGATAGAGAATCAAATAATACAAAAGGGGACGAGAAATTTTGCCCAAATTGTGGTGAAAAAGTAAAAAAAGATGCAAATTATTGTGAAAATTGTGGTCATTCTTTAAATGATGGGGGAAAAAATAATATTCAAATAAAATCAAATAAAGAAAAAAGTAAAACAAAAAATAAGTCTATAGATGCTTCATCCATTTATATTTATTTCGCCCCTCTAATATCCATTTTTGCCTGTTTTTTACCATGGGCAGAAATATCACTATTAGGTATAAGTAAAAATATAGATGGTTTAGAAATAAATATGGGTATTATCTTTTTAATTTTATCATTGGTTTCACTAGCCATTATATATTTAATTCAACATGAATCTTATTTCCAATCTTATGATAAATATCTATTTGCTATAGGTATTTTAATGTTAACTACAATTTTTATAATCTGTCTTAACATATTTACTGCTCGAGTATTATCAAGTCACATTAGTGAATTATCGGGTAGTTATTATGGGGCAAATATATCTATTAATGTAGGATCAGGAATGATTTTAGCAGTCTTAGGATCTATAATAATTTTAGGTTATTCCATAAAACTAATAGATTTTTCAAATATGAGTAAATTAAGATCAAAAGTAATTCCAGCAGTTTTTTTATTGGTCATAGGATTATTAATTTTTACTTATGCATTGCCGTCAAATGTTGTTTCTGCTAAGAATATAGATGATTTTGACCATAGAGAGGGAGAAAAAATATGGATAAGTGGTACTGTAACAGGGAAATATGATGATTATGTAGCTTTAGATAACGGAAGAATGTATATAGGAACAGAAAATCATGCTGATTTCGTTGATGATGAAGTTTCAGAAGGAGATAAGGTAGTTTGGTTGGTGATAGAAAATGATAATTCTTGGCAACTAAAACGACCGAATAATCATAATTATTATAATTTATCTTATATTTTAATTTACCTTGGAGTTGGTGCCTTCTCTTATGGATTGTTCAAAAAAGATTATATAAGAGTAATAAAGAAAAATTCTCATTAAGGTTAGATACTATATAGTTTAAGAGATAATATAATTGCATATCATAAAAAGTGAAAAGGAAAAG
>CAYPLQ010000147.1:0-936 GCA_964411605.1 uncultured archaeon
CAGCTTCGTTCGCCTCTTTTATTTCGTCAATCGCTTCCTTGGATTCTTCATAGACCTTTTCCGTGTCATCAGTTGTTTCTTTTGTTTCAGAGTTGATTTGCTGTACTGTAGAAGTTATTTCTTCAATTGAAGAAGAGAGATTCTGTACGTTTTCGCCTACTTCCTCTGATTTCTTTACCTGATCAGTGGTTTTTTGTTTTATTTTTTGACTACCGTCTGATATCTGATTCAGTGAGGAGGCGAGTTCTTCGCTTGAGGCACTTAAATCTTCACTGTTTTCTTTTAATTCGTTGATAAGTTCTCTTGTTTCTTTCACTAATCTGTATTCTTCTGTTACATCAGTTACAAATTCCACAGCTCCTATAATGTCTCCATCTTCTTTTATTGGGGCGCCATGGTACTTAATTGGTATTTTTTGGCCATTTATTTTTGAGGTTGTTTGGCCTTTGTAGGTTCTGTCGTTTTTCATTGCTTTTCTGAGCTTACAGTTCTCTGTTTGACAGTCTTTGGTGTTGAAATGGTTGTAGCATTTTTTTCCAATCAAAGTGTTTTTTGTTTCTCCGAGGAGTTGGGCTCCTGCGTCGTTTATGTATTCTATGTCGTAGTCAGTGTTGATAGCCATTATTGGTGTTGGGATTTTGTTTATGTACATTGATTTTCTTTCAGCTTCTTCTAGTTCTTCCCTTACCTCAAGGTCCTGTTTTTGTTTACTCATAGCAAATCAATTTTTCCTCAGAATACACATAAAGGCTTTTTAAATAAACAACGTTAAATTACTTTTTTATTTATTTAAAGTACTTTATAGCTTGATTTATTAAAAATAACTCTATAGGAGGCTTTAACAACATAAAATTTATATGATTATAATAAAAAATTATGATATTTATTTCATAAAATGATAACTTTGTTTTCAATAAATGTACATAAAATTCAATA
>CAYPLQ010000147.1:946-2719 GCA_964411605.1 uncultured archaeon
TTTTTCTTAAAAGACACTGGACAAATACCCTAAAAAACCAAAAAAAAGTTTTTAAAGAATGTCATCCAAGAAAATACACAGAAAAATAATTTAATTCCGTTTTTTATTTCTTTTATTTTTATTTTTATTTTTATTCTATTTCAAAATAATTTGAAAAATAGTTTTATTAGCGCTTAATTAAATTATTTTTTGTTGATAAAATGAAGATTGCTTTCATTGGTGGTTTTTATGGCTCAGGAAAGACTACAACAATATCTAAGATGACTAAAATACTAAAAAAAAGAGGAAAAACCGTTACCATAGTTGGTAATGAAAAAGATAACTGCAATGTAGATTCAACTTACATAAAGAATCTAGGTTTAAGAGGAAAAGAAATAGATGGTGGATGCATCTGTTTTTATCTTAATCAATTAGAACAAATAATCGAGGACTCCAACTCCCAAGAAGTTATGTTCATTGAACCAATCTCTTATTTTTTACCATCAAAGTTATTTAAGGATTTAAGAAATAAACTTGGAGAAAAAATAGATTTATCACCTATTATAATTATGTTAGATGGTCTTGAATTATTAAACATCGTTAAAGATAACAAAAACATGCCTTTTATAGATAAAAGACAAATAAAGGACGCTGAAGTTATAGCATTAAATAAAATAGATTTAATTCCCCCAAAAAAGCTCTCAGAAATAAAAAAAGAAATCAAAAAACATAATCCAAACATAGAAATCATAGAAATATCAGCTAAAAAAGAAAAGAACTTAGATAAATTAATCAATACAATAATTAACAAAAACCACAGAACAACAAACAATCCCGAGCAAAAAACATTCCAAAAATTCGCTAAATCTGTTTCTAATATAAGTGAAAGAGGAGAAGAATTCGAATTTGTTTCAAATAACTCAATCAAATATGATCATATAGAGGATTTCACCATTGAATTAGTTAAAGAATTCAGAGAAAAACTATCAAATATGGCAGAAAAAATACATCACATCAAAGTTTACGTAGGTAACAGAAGCTGTTATGTTAAAGCAAGTAACCCAAGATCCACAACAGAAGTTGATACAATAGGAGAAGGAGAAAACATAAAACAAGGAAAAATAGTTATCAACGTAATAGCAGAAAAAGTCCCAGAAGACCTAATCTATGGAATTATGAGTAAAACATTAAAAAACCTTACTCAAAAAAATGGAATTGAACTAAAAAATCTATAAAACCAGAACAATAACAACCTGCAATAATATAAGTTACAAAATAATTTCCTAGGAAACCCTTTCTTATTTATCTAATTACAGATTCCATAAAGGATCTTTTGGCTTTTTCTCTTTTTTGAACACCCAGTCATTTATAAAACTAAGTACATAATTTGCCATCCTTAAAAAACAAAAAATTTTTAGCAACTATGAATAAACCTAGAAGAGGTTTTTATGTAGATATAAAAAAAATAAAGAAGAGATATTAGTTATTTTTGTTTGTTTCTCCATTGTTTAGCTGAATAAACTAAAACTACCGCTATTAATGAGGTTATTGATAGGTAAGTTATGTATGGTGACCAAATCCTTATTAGGTTAATTGAGTTTATTGTTCCTCCAATTATTTCTTCACTATCAGTTGTTGAGTCTCCATTATCTACAGATGTTAGTAAGTAGTTTCTATATGATTCAGTTAGTGGTTTTGTGTCATTTAAAGCTTCATTTGTTATTGGGTAGTTTGTTTCTCCGATTCCATCACCATCACCGTCACTTCCTGAGTAATTTCCCCAATAATTACCTA
>CAYPLQ010000148.1:0-2678 GCA_964411605.1 uncultured archaeon
TATCTAGAAAAACCCAACTCTCCCTACCAGCAATAAAAAACCACGTCCAAAAACTAACAAAAAAAGACCTAATCAAAAAAGTCAAGGAGGGAACCTACCCAGGATACAAAGCCAAATTGAATCACAAATACAAATTATACAAAAAAACATACAACATCCAAAAACTCCACGAAACAGGACTAATAAAATACTTAAAAAACCAACTATCCCAACCAGACGCCATCGTATTATTTGGATCAGCAGCAAGAGGCGAAGACATAGAGAAAAGCGACATTGACCTATTAGCAATCGCAAAACCAAAAGAACTAGACTTAAAGAAATATGAAAAAGAACTAAACAGAAAAATTAATCTACAATTCATGAATGAACAAGAATTAAAACAAAACAAAGAATTCGCAAACAACATAGCAAACGGAATAGTTCTAGACGGATACCTGGTGATAAAATGAAGAATTGGGAAGACTGCCTTGGCGAAAACGTATATAAAAGAAAACCTGACAAACAAAAAGCAAAATCCTTATTAGAAATAACCGAAATCAGAAAAAAAGATAATCAAAGAAGAGAAAGAACAAACCAAAATACTCCCCTAATCATTGAAACCTATTGGGAAATAATCAAACAACTCCTCAATGCCTTACTAAGTGTAAACGGATACAAATCGTATTCTCAGGAGTGTTTAGTGGCATACGCAAACAGATACCTAGATTTAAGTAAGTACCAAATTAAATTGTTGGAAGAACTCAGAAAATTAAGAAACGACATCGATTACCGTGGAAAAAACCTAAATAAAGATTATCTAGATAAAAAAAGAAAATAAAATACAAAAAATTATAGATAAACTCCAAAAAACAGCTAAAAACCAAATAAAATAAATAATTTTTAAAAAACCAGGGTTTCATAAAAAAGAAGTTCTAAATCTATTTAAAAAATTTTATTAGATTAATCAAAATGTTTATTTTTATAATTAATGTAACAAAGGTAACTAAAATGGTTACTAGTGATGAAGAAAATAGGAAAGGCTTACCTAAAAAAGAGAGCCTACTTCTCTCAAGGCTATCCGGCGAAGGCAAGAAAATAATTGAAATAAAAGACATAAAAAACACTCTCGACGTAACCTATGATAACGCCAAAAAATTGCCAGTGACCTAAAAAATAAGGGATGGCTTGACAGGATACAAAGAGGGAAATATATAATTGTTCCATTAGAAGCAGGTGAAAAAGCAGTCTTCACCATTATAAACAAAATAAGGCTCATTTTTTTCTTGAGTAATTACTAAAACATCGTTCTTTATGAAGTAGCCTTTATTGTTTATTTTAGATGGGATATCGTAGTGATTTGTGTTTTCTTGTTTATTTAAGGATTTAAATACTTCAACTGGGATATCTGTTTTGAAGAAATACCATTCTGGTTCTGATGGGATCTCATCTCTCCAACTATCACTATAGAAATCAATTTCAACCTAAGTGCTTTTATCTTCAATTTTTCTTAAAACATCCTCAATTTCTTCTCTAATACAAAACACCACCAGAAATAAGGCTCTTATTATAATAATAAACAAGTGACTCTACTTGTTCTTTGTTCCCAATTTACCATTCTTAATTATCTCATTTGGTTAGAAAAATGTTCCTTGATTTATCCAAAAACTTAGTCAGGTTTTTTATTTGAAAATATTATTCTATTATTCCTTTAATCTGGCTTTTAACCAAATGTTCTTTTTTCTCAGGTTCAATAATCTCCTTTTCACCACTTTCTGTATAAAAAACATAAGGCACTACTTCATTATCTTCAAAAACTTCGTTTACAGCATAATAATACAGGCTAAGTTGCCTCTTGTAAGCCTCTTTCGTTTCTTCGCTCTTCTCGGTCTTGTAATCTATAATTTCAACATTGTCTTCTTTTATGTGGATTAGGTCTATTTTTCCATTCAAAACTACTTTTCTATCTTCAACTTCTAGAGGCAGCGAACATCTTTCTTCAACCAATTTTTCTCCTTCTAACGAGTCTATAAACTCCTTAACGTTTTCCTCATCCTTGTTCCTTGGCTCAATTTTCTTACCTTTTCCATATAATTCAGCGAACCTATGAACCTGGGTTCCTAGTTCTTTTCCTCTTCCATGAGATTCGGTTTCTCCAGCCAATGACTTCATTCCAAATTTAACCGGTGCCTTTTCTTCTGTTTCCTCAACTTCAAACTCATTTACTTCCAATTTCTTGATCTCTTTTTTCTCTAACTCGGGTTCGACAACCTCTTTACTTAAATCAAGGTCTTTGAAGAACTGGCTCTTCTTTTCAAGGTCTGCGGTTATATATAGGTATTTTTTGGCTCGACTCATCGCCACATACATCAACCTCCTCTCCTCATCATATCCTCGACTCAAACACTTATTCAAGACCTCAGCTCTCCAATTACCGTAAAGATAAGGTAAGTCACCGCCCACATATTTCTTCTTTTGCCTCAAGCCAATAAGGTCCTCGTATTGTATTCTTCCACTACTTCCTCCATAGCTAGGGAAAGCTCCGAAATTAACATCTGAAACAAAGACAACTGGGTACTCAAGGCCCTTAGCACCATGGATTGTCTGGACAGTAACAACATTTTCTTCCAAGCTGTTGTCAACTTCATAGGTTTCCTTGGAATCTATGTTTTCCTCGATGAACCGAATTATTTCTCCAAGAT
>CAYPLQ010000149.1:0-2636 GCA_964411605.1 uncultured archaeon
ACTAATTTCTTCCTTATCTTCTCTTGCAGGTATCCTTATAACTTGGGCGAGAACCTCAAACATGTCATCCGACATCGAAGATCAATTCTCCTTTATTTTTTCTTATAAAAATAGCAAACCAAACATTATGGTTGCGGTGAGGATGCATAGTATTAGCAATCGCCAGTCAAACCCTTCATTTGGGTTAAAAACATGTTCAACCCAACCAGACATCCAATATCAACCCCCTTTTGTTCTTTCATCCAAAAAACCATCTTCTTTAATTCTAATCTCTTCGCCTGTGTCGGTGTTCTTAATTACTGTTCCTTCTTCTAACTCTACTTTCGCAATAGTTCTAAGGTGGTTGCATTCGTTGCAGTACAGTACCAAAGTCCCTGTTTCTTTATCTATCCAAGAATTGTCTTCCAACCCTTTATGGCTCTTCATTGTGTTACAACTTCTACACCAATATGATTTGGTTATAAAATCTTTGCTGAGTTTTTCTTTTTCTTTTACTTCACTATAATTATCTATTTCATCGAGGGTTTCGCTCCATGTTTTTCCTGTATAGTACTTAACACGGGACGCTGTGAACAAATCATTTTCTCTGGCGTAGCTATTGTACTTGTCTCTTGTAAGTTTTCCAACATCAAGTTCTTCTACTGCTTTTCTGACGTGTGAGAGAGCTTCTTTTATTAATTCTCTTCTAGACATTTCCTTCATCTCTGCCTTAGACATCTAAACCACCGTTACTCACTTTCTTAAGAAAGTACTCTTTGAATTCTTCATCTGTTATCTTGTGTTTGCCCCAATTAGTTATAACTCTCTTTCTATCGGGGTCTAGGTCGTCTAAATCCCAATTGAAGATCTCGTTTATCTTCTCAAATATCCTAGGATAAAGAGACATATATGAGACATAATACATGAACCTAGGTTTTGGTGTTTTATATAGGTTTTTTGAAGAATATTTCGTATTGCCGCGCTGTGTGCTTGTAAATTTTATTCTATGTATCTTCTTGGATTTCCTTTTTATTCTTGTGAGACACCTGTTGATGTGATTAGAGGAGTAGTTAAGTTCCCCAATTATCCCTGGTATGTACGCATATCCGCTGTCCAGCAATATTGGAATTATGTCTTGGTCTGCAGACATTATTTTCCCTCCTCTCCTTTTCTTGACACCAGCAAAAGGACTAATTCTGTGTTCTTGTATTTCCAGGAGTCTTTATCAGAATAAAATTTTTCCATTAAATCATAGAATTCCTTGAAGTTCAATCCTGCATCTAGGTAAGTGAGCCAAGAATCATTGGAAAGTTGTGAGAGTTTGATCTTCTTTATTGGCTTGACATAGGCTTCAAAGTTATCTATATCGTTCGGGGTTTTGATAAGATATTCTCCTTTGTTGTAGTTATATGCGTGCGGTCTTATGGTTGTGAAATGTTCGCATTTTAGTTTGTTGTTCCAGTTCTTGCTAAATTTTATAGTTCTTTTTTTGTTTTGATCCTTGTTTCTTTTCCCCATGCTTAATCTACCCTCCATGAATTCATGGACGGGCTGGTAGTATCCTGTCTAGTGTTATTAATGTGAATTAGAAGAGTTATTGCTATGATCTTGAGTATTGTTATTGCCTTTTTTAGACGATGATATACTCGCAATTGAACCAACCCGATTCTATAGTTTAATTAGACTGGTCATTTATAAAACTTTTCCTTTCTTCCTTTTTTCCCAATTTCTCAACATCCAAAACTTACCCAAAAAACTTAAATTACTCCAATACATAAAAGTATATGAGTGAACCAGTATGGTTATTCATAAAGATGATGGTTCTGAAGTTGCTGACTGTTTCTATTGTAAGCATTTTATGAGCGCCGAAGGTGTATGGCATTGCTGTCAAGGAGACGAATGTGGGGAATTAGAGCAACCTGTTAGGACCTGTATGTTGTTTGAATGGAGGGATAAAGATGGTGCTGAAAGAGAAGAATGAAGACAAATGCCCTTGGGATTTTCGCGGTGACGAAGTAACAAACCCTACTGTAAATTTTGCCATATGTAACGACTGTCCTTTTTTAATAGAAATGCGCTTCTTTGGAGAAGCATCAGATGAAAAAACTCACTCCGTTATTGTAAAATGTGGAAAGGGGGATTAAAAATGCCTGATATTACTCCTTGCTCTGATCATCCTGAGGCAAGGCATAAGTTAATTATAGAGGAAGATATAGAAAATGAAACTTTTGTTTATAAATTCGAGTGTACTGAGTGTGGTAGAGTTTCTCATTCCTACTCTGATAAAGGAAAAGATGGCGGATACCTTACACCGATAAAGGTTAAGATAGAGTACGAGAATGGCTCAGATCGGGTTTTTACTCCGAATGAGATAGAGGAGAGGTAAATAATGGAAAAATGGTTTGAGTATATAAAAAAGTCAGAAGATCCTGAATTAGAAGGATTGGTACAGATTAAAGATGAAAATACTGAGTTTACTGCCGAGTATGGTGAAGAATTTCCTATTAAAATAGGTAATATAGAAGAAGATGATATGGTAAGCGTTGTTAAGGTTGGTCTTGGTTGTTATGAGTTTGATAGTGATGATCCTTCTGATGATAGGGTTAAGGAAGTAATTGATTCAGAAATTAGAGACAGAATAGAAGATTTAGATCTAA
>CAYPLQ010000150.1:0-2607 GCA_964411605.1 uncultured archaeon
GAAAGACAAAAGATAAGGGAATTAGAGGAACAGGATCCAAGTGATTTGGGGGTTAGTTATAGTAATGTATATGTGTATAAACTAAAAGGGTTTAAGTAAAATAAGATAAACAAAAAATAATTAGGGAATAAAGGTATTTATGACGGAACAAGAGTTAGAGTTGGAGCAACGAACCTTAGAGGAACTCACTCCTTACGTAAACAACCCAAAAGAGCATCCTGAGGAACAAATACAAAAAATAAGTCCTAGTATCAAGGAATTTGGTTCGTATGTATTTGTTGGGTAAGAACCCTGTTTGCAGTGAATGTGGTAGTGTTATGAAGAAACATGGGCACATAAAGGACTGGTTCACTCAATATTTTGTTTGCCCTAGGTGTTATTGTCCTAGCTTAAATGACTAGATGAGGTGGTTTAGGTATTATGTTATTTAAACCAAAGTATGTAGAAAAAATAAAAAAAGGAACTAAAACAGCTACTAGAAGAGATTGGGAAAAAAAGATGGCTAAAAAAGATGGGGTTTATCCTGTTCAAACTGAGATGTTTCAACCGAAAACAGAATGTGAAGTTTTTATAAAAGCAACTGATGTTTATAAAAATAGATTAGGAAACTTAACTCTTAGTGACGCTAGAAAAGAAGGAGGTTATAGTGTTGAAGAGTTTAAAGAAGTGTGGAAAGAGATTAATGGTAGTTGGGAACCTTATAAGAAGGTTTGGGTTGTTGAGTTTGAAAAAATAAGTAAAGATGAGGTGGTTTTTGGTTGAATTGGTTTGTTTTTGGTTTGGGTGTTGGTGTTTTTGTGGGTCATTGCTTGGGTTTGTGTTTTAGGAATCTATTAAATGGAGGTTTTTGAATAAGATGAGTTTGGAAAAAGAAGTTGATGAGGATGGGGGTCCTTTTGGTGGTAGTGGTTCTACTTTAATTGCTTCTGAACAATTAAGTCGCAGATGTTATTTATTAGAAAAGAACCCAAAGCATTGTGAATTAATTATTAGAAGATACAAAAAACAAGGAAAAGGTGATGTAAAAAAAGTGACCTGATAGAGTTATAGGAAACCTTTTTGGTGTCCAGTGAATTATTATACATTGAGGTTAGTAAGAAATGACTGAAAAAGAAAATGTGACTAAAGAAATAAAACACGAAGTAAAATATAGAGACGACGGAATAGTAGTAGTAAAAAGCAGATATGGTAAGAAAACATATACACAAGTCTTAATTTGGTTTGCAGGAACAGAAACTGTTAAGAGAATAACGAGATATGAAGATAGTCAAGAATTACATATAGATGAATCAACTGAAGAAGTGTTTAACTCATTAGATGAAGTAATTGAAGACACAAAGAGAGTAAATGAGGACGCATTGACTCAGAAACTACAAAAACAATACTAATTTATTTTATTTTTTTGTGATTAATATGAATAAAGCAAACGGAGATATGTATAAATGGATAGATTACACATGGAATCCGGTTGCAGGAAAATGTCCGCACAATTGTAGTTATTGTTACGTAAAAAAAGCACCGTTTAGTTGGTCACAAAAATACAAAGGCAAACAAAGGATACATAAAAAAGCATTGAACACAAAAGAACTAGAACAGATAACAGATTCATTAATATTTGTGTGTTCAGCAAATGATTTTGGAGCATGTAATGAAGAAATAAAAAAACAAGTCTTAGAAAGAATTAAACAAACACAACAACAAAAACTAAATAATCAACAAAAAAACACTTATTTGTTTCAATCAAAAAATCCTCAAGGACTAAAACAAGTATTCGATTACTTAGAAAAAAACAACGTAATTGTTGGGACTACAATAGAAACAAACAAACAAACAATATTAGATAAAATACAGGACACAGTAACAGTTAATCAAAGAATAAAAACACTTAACGAACTAGATGGGAAAAAAACAGTTACACTTGAACCGATACTTGAATTTGATTTAAATACATTAGTTAAAAAAATAAAACAAATAAAGGACTTAGAATGGATAACAGTTGGTGCTGATTCAAAAAACAATGACTTAAATGAGCCGAATAAACAAAAAACACAACAACTAATTAAGCAACTAAAAAGAGTTACAGAAGTCAAATTAAAAGACAATCTAAACAGACTTATTTAGTTTTTTTTCCAAAGAAAATAAGTAATATAAATACATAAAGTAATATAAATACATAAATACACATATAACAGAGATTTTAGAATAAAAAACTAATTAATTTGAGTGAAACTATGAGTGACCCGAATTACGAAAACATAGACCTAACCCAGTTCCGAGATGAACACGATAACTTAGACCGAGATAAACTACAAGAAGCTAAGGCTAAGGAAAGAAGAGCCTACCTATACCAAATCTATTTGGAAAACGGTTATTTGCCAAAACCACAACGGTATTATGCTGAGTTGTTTGATGTGTATCAGTCTAGGATAAGTAGAGACCTAAAGAAGGTTAGAGAGTATGTGGCAAATAACATTGATAGCGAAAAGGCTCGATCGGACATTGATTTGTTTGGTGACGTAATCAAGAAAAAACTATTAGAAGAAGATGAGTACTATAAGGCTTGGAAGGTTGTTAGTCAAAAGACGGAGATGTTGCAGGAATTGGGTG
>CAYPLQ010000151.1:0-2587 GCA_964411605.1 uncultured archaeon
CATTAGAAATTTACCAATATGATGGTGTGATTGTGTCGGTGAATATATCAGATGAATATTCTGATCAAGTCAGTGCAGAAATTAGTGATCTTGGAACCTCCATTGACATTGACATTGATGGTGTTCCAGAAATTAGCAACACCTACCAATACATAGAAATAAACTTATCAGGCGCCTCTAATCCTGAGGATGTATCAGCTAATATAACTTTCACTGTAAACAAGACATGGCTAGAGGGTGTTGGTGCGAGCCCTGAGGACATAGTGTTGAAAAGATATCATAATGGAGAATGGAATGAACTAAGAACAGAAAAGATAGGTGAAAACACCACACACATTAAATACAAAGCACATACCCCAGGATTTTCATACTTCGCAATAGGAACAACCTCAACCAGCGACACCATCATAGGAGGAACAACACTCAACACATCACTATTAAATATTTGGTTACCACACATCGGTTTATTAGCTCTAATAAGCGCCTTAGGTGCGGTTATGGTTTATTCTGGCTATAAATTATCGTTTAGAAACAAAGGCAAGGGTGAATAAAAAAAATATTTTTTTCTTTTTTTCTCTATTTTATTTATCAGTTTATTTTTTTAGGTAGTTTCTGTCTGATTAAGACTTTTATCTATTTTTCCTGAGATTAAGCTTCTGAAATACCTACTCTCCTGAGTTGTATCTACTTCTTGAACACAAATTTATTAAGTTTTTATTTAAAATGATTAGTTCTTCCCTTCTTAGTCAAAAAGAAAAAGATAATCCAACCTTAGAATTGAATAAAAAATTTATTAAGCCAATAAGAAAAAAATACGAATTTTATAACTACAAAGAAAAGAATGTTAGTAAAAAACTACTTGAAGAAATGGAGTTTTTTATTCTCTGTTGATTTTTGCACCATTTTTTGAATACATAGTCATTTATAAAAGAAACTGACTAAATTACCTAACAACAAAATAATTGCACCAACCACAAACAAAAGCAACCCTATTACTCCTCCAGCAACAGAGTTATTCCTCATCACTTGGGAAACAGACCCAACACTCATAAAAATCATTATCCCCCCAACAATCCACCATAGAATACTATAAAAAACATATTTTAAAGCTACCATAAAAGCATCTGTCCAACTAACCACTGTCTCAAAATAAAAATAACCAATTCATTTGATTTAAATTATTCTATGGCTACTAAAAAATAATAAACTAAGAAATCATTCTCCAAAGAAAACAAAAAACCTCACTTCTGTTGTTTTAGTTCCTTGATCTCTCTTTGTTGTTCAATAGTTTCCTGTAATTCCTTCATGTTTTTTCCATAAAAATTTTAATCTATTACTTTTGTTTTCTTGTTTCCTCTACTATTTCTTCAGCATCCTCTGGACTTAATCCTTTTTCTTTTGATTTTTCTTGGATTGTTTCCATTGATGCAGCTTCTCGGGCTTTATTTTCTCCTTCTTCAACTTCCATAACAGCTTCTAGACTTAATTCCTTACCACAGCTACCACAGAAACGTGAGTTATTTTCGTTTAATTCACCACATCGAGGACACCTCTCTAAAAAACTTTCTTTTTCCTCTTCCTCTTCTTCAACTAAATCATATTCCTTGAAATAAACCTGATCTATGTCTCTTCCTGATAAGTGAACGTATTTCGCTGGTTGATTTGATCCCGGGACCCAGCCAAACCACTCACACATCTGGGCCTCGGTCCATTTATTAGCTCTTTCAGTTGCTCTTGAGTACCAGAAGTGATGAGGATTAACTGGTTTATTTAATTCAATTTTTTCTGCTGTTTTTTGGAGAATTTTTTTTGTCAGATGTAGTTGTGTACCCTAGTCTTTCAGTTCCTCTTCCTTTTTGCTGTATCTTACACCACAGTGGATCCTCTTTGTTTTTTAGTTGGGTGATTATTTAGCCACTTATTTAAATAAGGAACTGATTCAATTAAGGGTAATCTTCTTTGTCGGTAGAATGACAAAAGCTGAGTAAAAATGTCTAAGTGAAATAAGTAAGATTTTTAAATCACTTTAAGAAATGAATTTTTAAGAAAAAAGTTATATTTTTTTTCTTTAACTTTTTTAAAAATAGATATTTAATTTTTTTAAGGTTTTTATTTTACTTTAAATTAATTTAATAAATTTAAATACATTATTAGTGGAAAAACGCAAAATTTATCTTTGAATGTTATTTAATTATTAGTTGGAGGTGAATTTTTTATGACAAATGAGTTATCGGCAAGAAACCAACTGGGTGGAGAAATAAGTGATGTAGAGCTAGGTGAAGTAGGTGCTAAAATTAAAGTTGATGTTAATACTGACACCTTAACCGCTTTTATAACAAAAGAAGCTGCTGAAGACCTAAAATTAAAGAAAGGAGATAATGTATCAGCTGTGATAAAAGCAACAGAAGTAATGATTTCAAAATAAATCACATAAAACTAGTTTATTTATTTTTTTTGTCAAATAGATAGAGAACATAGATTAGGTTCTTGATTTTGTTTATGCGTTAACTAAAGTTTTTTTGCCTTAAAAAAATAGTGAAAAGAAAGGAGACAGGAGATGAAGTCCTATGTGAACTACCCACTCGGC
>CAYPLQ010000152.1:0-2581 GCA_964411605.1 uncultured archaeon
GTAGGGACAATCCCTCCATTACAGATCCCCAGTCATAATGTCACAAAAGATGTTTCCCTAGGAGAATATAGGGAGGGATTTGTTGAAAAGGTCGAAGAAGAAAAAGTAGGTTCTGACCACTACGCCTGGGTGGATATAGGACTTGATAAAAAAGCCCACCTCGTTAATGGTGAAGTTAACGAGGGTGAACGTATTACGGTCAGAACTATTTCATGCGAGGACAACCCTAAAGTAGAAAAAGTTTCAAAGGAAATAGTTCCCCAATACTGGGGATATGAAACCTCAGTAGTGAAAGACCTTGGTGATTACCTAGAGAGCTTAAGCAATAGAGAATGGCGAATAATATCAACCTCTGTTCAAGGAAAATTAGTCAGTAAAACCAAAAACTATCTGAGCAAGAGAAATGCAATTATATTTGGTTCCCCCAAAAAGGGAGTTGATTCGTTTATAGAAGATGAAGCCTTAATAGATGAAGTCATAAATATGATTCCTAACCAAGGTACAAAAACAGTTAGAACTGAGGAAGCAATTCAATCTACTCTCTCAATATTAAATTTAGAAAGGAGTTGAAAACTAATGGTAAAGAAAAACACCCCAAGAAAAGGTTCCTTGGCTTTTAGTCCAAGAAAACGAGCAAAAAGTGAAGTACCTAGAATAAAATCATACCCAGATAAAAAGGAATCAAAATTACTAGGGTTTGCGGGATATAAAGTTGGAATGAGTCATGTAATTATGATTGACGACAGAAAAAACTCAGTAACCGAAGGAACAGAAATTTCTGTACCAGTCACTGTAATAGAAACCCCTAAACTTTCCATAACAGGTATAAGAGGCTACCACAAAACACCATATGGTATTGAACCAAGATTTGATGCGGAAAACGAAGAAAAAATCGAAGAACTTAAAGGCTTAATTGAAGATGAAGAAATTGATAAATTAAGAGCAAGAGCCAAAACACATCCAGAAAGGGTTTCAGGTATACCAAAAAAAGAACCAAATCAATTTGAGATCGCTATAGGCGGTAATTTAAATAATCAATTTGAATACGCTAAAGAAAAATTAAATGAAAGTATTTTGATATCTGATATATATGAAAACGGTCAATTTATTGATGTTTCGGCGGTTACAAAAGGAAAAGGAACAGAAGGACCAGTAAAGCGCTGGGGTGTCAAGATACAGGATCGAAAAGCACAAAGAAAAGGAAAAGGACGACATATTGGTAACTTAGGGCCTTGGCATCCAACACATGTAAGATGGCAAGTTCCTCAAACAGGTCAAAAGGGGTACCATCAAAGAACAGAAGAAAATAAGAGAATACTTAAAGTAGGTGATGAACCCTCTGATATAAACCCTGAAGGAGGTTTCTTAAGTTATGGAGAAGTTGAAAACGATTACATTTTAGTTAAAGGCAGTGTTCCAGGACCTTCAAAGAGATTAATTAGGTTTAGAGATGCTTTAAGACCAAAAGGAATAGAAGGTGAACCTGATATAAAATATATTTCTAAAGAGAGTAAACAAGGAGGCTAAAAAAGATGGTTAATAAATATAGTGAAACTGGAGAAAAAATAGACCAAACTGAACTTCCTTCAGTTTTTAAAAATAGAATAAGATATGATTTAATCAAAAAAGCAGTTATTTCATCTCAATCAAAAAGAAAACAACCTTATGGCATAAATAAGAATTCAGGCATGAGAACCACTGCAGAATCCTGGGGAGCTGGAAGAGGAGCAGCCATGGTTCCAAGAATAAAGGATGGAAGAAGAGCTGCAATAGTTCCTCAAGCTGTAGGAGGAAGAAAAGCACATCCTCCTAAATCAGAAAAAGATTTTGTTAAAGAAATAAACAAAAAAGAAAGAAAATTGGCAATAAAAAGTGCTTTATCAGCTACCACTAAACCGGAAATTGTGGAAGAAAGAGGCCATGAATTTGAAGAAGCCCCAATAATTGTTGAAGACTCATTCAATGAACTCCAAAAAACTAAACAAGTTAAGGAATTTTTAGAGATAGTTGGAGCATATAAAGATATATTAAGAGCTAAAGAAAAAACAAAAAGAACAAAAAAAGGGATTAGAACTCCTAGAAGTATTTTATTTATCATAAAAGATGATAAAGGCATCAGAAGAGGAGCTCGAAACTTACCTGGTACTGATATAGTTGAAGCGAAGAATGTGAATACAGAGCTTTTAGCTCCAGGAACACGTCCAGGGAGATTGGCTCTGTATACAGAATCAGCAATTGAAGAACTAGAGGGGGTATTTGGATGAATGTAATAAAAAATCCGTTAGTAACAGAAAAAACCACTAGACTAATGGAAGATAATAACACATTAACTTTCGTTGTTGGAATAGACAAAAACAAAAACGAGGTACGAGATGCTGTTGAAAAAAGATACGAGGTTGAAGTAGTCAATGTTAATACTATGATTAGCTCTAAAGGCGAAAAAAAAGCTTATGTTAAATTACATCCTGAATTTGATGCAGAAGAAATAGCAGGTAGAATAGGATTATTCTGAGGTGAATATAATGGGAAAAAGAATAAGGTCACAAAAAAGTGGAAGAGGAGAATCTTTTTCAGCTCCATC
>CAYPLQ010000153.1:0-2540 GCA_964411605.1 uncultured archaeon
TTTATTTAGAAAACAATATATTAATATACTATTAAATCAACTAATGAGTAGTATATTATGTAAATTAAATTATTTATTTAGAAAACAATATATTAATATACTATTAAATCAACTAATGAGTAGTATAGTTTAGGTATGCTAAGATAAGGAATTTTTGGAAAGAAGTTAGTAAATAATTCATAAATTCCTAATAAGTAAAGACAGAAAATCCTTTGTGGGTAAATATAAGGAATATTAAAATTAGGTAGGTGTAAGAGAGTAACGAGGAGGTAAAAAATATGAAATTAAAAGATCTGAAAATAAAATTAGCAATGATAACAATGGGGATAGGTGCTCCTGCACTTCATGGCATGTCTGGTCAAGAGTTTGGAGCTGCGGTATCAGAAGCTGCACCAATAGCTGGACATGTATTAGAGCAACTTGGGCTTCTAATGCTGATTTAAGGAAAAACAAAAATTATTTTTATTTATTTTTTTACATTGAGTTCTAAAATGTTTTTATCTTAAGTCAGAACTAAGACATCTTTTTTCAGGAAAAAAGAGATTTTACATATGATTTGGTCTAGAAAAGGTAAAGTAAAAATATGGTTTTTATTTTTTTTTAATGAAAGATTTTAATGAAAGAATTTAATATTTATATGGGCCTAGTTTTCCTAGGTTTATCTAAAAAAATATTTGAAGTGAATTAGGATTTATTGGTGTATTCTTTTTTTAAACTTTTTTAAGTAGGTTGTATAATAGATGAAAAGCTAAAAATATTTGTGCGATAAATTTTTAACTACTTTTTTGAATATATAAAATTAATTAAACTTGGGAAAAATGAAGAAGTCAATTAGAGAACTTTGTGAAGAAAATAAGCACTTAGAGATAAATGATAGAAATAAAGCAATATTTGTAGGAGATACTCATGGAGACTTGGAAGCTTCTAAGAGTGTTTGGAACAGTTATAAGGATTTAGTGAAGGAAGGAAATGCTTATATTGTTTTTTTAGGGGATTATGTGGACAGAGGAAAAGATTCTAAAGGCAATATAGATTTTTTATTAGAAAAAAAGAGAGAATTTCCAGATGGAGTAATTTTGTTATTAGGTAACCACGAGACATATCCTCTTCAGCGATTTAAGCCAGCTGATTTTTGGGAAAACCTCTCTAAGGAGGAATATGATTATTATAAGGACCTTGTTCATTTACCCTTAATGGTTTCTGGTAATGGATTAGTTGCAACTCATGGTTGTTTACCTTTTACAAAAGGAGTTGAAGAATTAAAATTAGATGAAGGAAATAACGTTGGAATGCCTACTTGGAGATCAATTGTTTGGGGAGATCTTAATGAAAAAATTGAGGGAATCAGAAGAACAACATTCACTGGAAGAGCAAAATTTAGTAAGAAGTTGGTATGTGATTATATAAGGGAGATGGGGTGGAAAGTTTTTATTAGAGCCCACCAACCCTCTATGCAAGGCTGGTTTTCTGACACAGTTTTAACGATATTTACCTCACAGGTCTATGTTGATTTAGGAAAAGCAAAAGAAAGAAATATAGCTATAGCAAACCTTAAAGAAGATATTAGTGGCAAAGATGACATAAAAATAAAGAGGATTGACGAACTTTAGTTATCTAACTGGTTGAAAAGACACCTTCTTAAATCTTTGATTTAGGTAGTGGTAGTTCACTGTCCTCTATCCTCTACACTCAGTGATTTGGTTCATTTTCCTCAGAGAAGATTTTAGTCATACATCCACCTATTAACCCAGAAATTGCATCATCAATGAAGGGATCTAATTCAGAAATTATGCCAGGTTTATGTTTATCATATCGAACAAAATTAAACAACGCTCTTCTACCATATATGTATTCTGCAATTTCTATACCAATCATTTCATCAGAAGTAAGATCAGAAGTATCTTTCATTATTTTGAAATCCTCTAAACGAAAAACTCCTTCAAATAATGTTTTTATGTTTTTATCCTCTAACTGATTTTTTATTTCCTTCCTGAATCTTTGTTTCATTGAATCATCATCGATGTTAGATAATTTAAAAGCTGAATTAACTAAATCACTTATCTCAACCCCTCTTTCTTCCAATCTATCCAATATAGGCCTCTCCTTCATTAAACCATAATTCTTCAAAGCTTCAACAACACTCTCTTGAGTTGCAGAATATATTTTTTCTCCAACATCAGTTCCTTTACCAGCAAACCTAAGTTCCTTGTCTCCATAACATGCAATAACCACCGCATCAGTTACAGTCCCTGTAACCGATTCTCCATCCTTTTTTGCATCAATATCAATTAGGGAGCCAGCTTTTGCTTCACTAGCAACGATGATAGCATTAGCCATAGCTGATTCAGTTAAATCATAATCAAGTAATACAATAGTGTTTATTGTGTTACCAGACACTCCAGCAGTTGTAATTATTTTAACATCACCTTTATCAATGAAACAATGATCCTTGACATTACAAGCAGTCATCAACATAATAGAGGATTCAGGATCTCCCCCTATCTGTTTTATTTTTTTCCTACAAAACTGATTGATGTTTT
>CAYPLQ010000154.1:0-2534 GCA_964411605.1 uncultured archaeon
TTCCCAATTGCAGCCTTCTTTTCCCTGTCTGGAATACCAATATATGTGATAGAAAATTGGCACATCTCAATCATTGACAACTTTTTAAATAAAGGCTTAGTACCCATGTGTTTTCTGTCTGTTGTTCTATTCATAGTATCTTTATTCCTTGCCTTCGTAATATATTATAAAATAAAGTACATTCAGATGAACAGAGAAGCTTACAGGCACCAAATGATGAATCAAAGAGCCGTTAGATGATATATAAAAGTCAAGACGTAGTAAATTAGAAGTTATCAGGAATACTTTAACCTTCCATCAATCTCTCATCTTCCCACACAAACTAATAACATCAGAACAGTAAGCCCTACCTTCACCATCTGAACAGGGTGGATCATCTGCCTTTTTTAAACCATGATCATCCAATCCCACTGGAATCCTGTCCTTCAATATTTTCTCAAAAGTATCCAATTTCAAAGGAACTTGCTCTTTACTCCAGCTCTTTTTTCTTCTGTCATAATGGAAAAGGAACGCCTTAGAAACATCCATATCTGGATATAACTTATCGAGCATGTATGAATAACCAACCACCTGAAACTTTTGATGTTCCTTTTCATAAGTATTATCTGGATTATTAGTTTTATAATCGATCACTATCAATCCATCTTCCCCTTTCAGTAAACAATCTATTTTACCCTGTAAGATAACCTCGTATCCATCTACCTCAAATGGATAAAAATATTCTTCCTCATTCAGAACCTCTCTATTGTCTAAATCAAACTCTTTGAAAATATCGCTATTGTAGAATGCTTTCAGACCTTCCTCGACCTTATCTTTCATGTCGTCTTTTACAAAATCCATAGTCATTTCTTTATCTTCAAAACTATTTCTTTCTAAAACTCCGTGTAGCTCATTACCAAAAATTATTCCGTCAGGACTTCTAGAACCTTCACAACTATTGGGACCTGAAACATACTGTAATTGAACAAACTGATATCTTCTAGGACATAAAATCAGATCGTAAAGATGTGAAATTGATAGAGTGCTGGGAACATAACTATCTAGAGATTTCTTATCTAGATCTGGTAAATCAAATTCTTCTGTGGCAAATTCACACCCTTCAGCTTCTATACCATCCTCATAATTACAATCTTTTAAAAGGAGTCCTTTATCACCCATCTCATGATATACCTTTTCCCACGAATATCTGTCTTTATCATTAGATCCACAGAATGGTAGGAAAATATGATCCTCTGCACGCGTAAGAGCCACATATAAAAGACGCCATTCTTCGGCCCATTGATCAAAAATAGTGTATTCATCAAATATGTTAATCACATTATCTTTAGATGTTAAACTTACTTCGTCATCACTATTCTTTTTATCAAAACTTTCCAAAACAGTTCCATGCTCTCTAAAATCTATTTTCTTATTTACATCTCTCCAACTACACCTAATATGATCTTCATTAAAATTATCCATATAGTTCATCCCAATAGATACAAAACTCTCTCCACTGCCATCATGTTTTCTTTTTATTATCAAGTTCAAATCCTTATGATAGGTAGAGACAGCATTAGATATACTTCTATCAGGGTTATAAAGGAAAACTATTGGGTAACCTAGCCCTTTAGAAGAGTGGATTGTGGTTATCTTCACAGCGTCCTCCCCTTCCTGTTCAGCTAACGGGGCAAAATTAAACTCTGCTTCTTCAGTACCTTCTTCTTTGTAAAAATTAACCTTATTTATGAACTCCTGAAAAGACATCAACTGATCATCTTCCCATTCATCAATTATTTGCTGAAATTGTCTAATATTACCCAGCTCTTGGACCCCTTCTGTAGAAATTAAAGAAACTATATCGAAGGCAGAGAATTGTAAAATAGATTCAACTAACTCCGATTTTCTATCTTCCCTCTTCCATCTTAGGTCCTCTCTCAAGTTTATCAGTTCTTTTAACTCGTGAATCTCTCTATCATCGATGAAATCAGGATTTTCTTCCTCAATCCAGTCCAAATTAAAATCTTTCGAAGCAATATACCTTAATGTTTTATCATCTAAACCGAAAAGGGGCGATCTGACTATTCTAGCTAAAGATTCAAAATCATGTGGATCACCTATCCAATTCAATATATCTATTATAATTTGAACCGATGATGATTTTTTAAACAGATCCTTCTGATTTACAAATATATAATCTATATTTCTTTCCTTCAACTTCTCTTTCAAATATTTCCATTTTCCCCTACTCCTCATTAGGATCCAACAATCACCTAGATTCGCATCTCTCCACTCTACTTCATTATTCTCAGATTTATCCAATATCTCATAGTCATCTATATTGTAAAGTATATCACAAATTTTATCTGCCCAGTCCCTTGCAAAACTCTCTGCTCTAAAACATTTTGACCTATGTATATGGACGGTATCTCTCTCTTTATCTTCTTTAGCTCTCAACCTAGATTTACATGTCTTCAAACTATTGTATGGAAGATCGATCCCACCCAAATATTTTCTTTGTTTAAATACTGAATTATCATTCTCATCTCCAAACA
>CAYPLQ010000155.1:0-1292 GCA_964411605.1 uncultured archaeon
AGAACAACTTGATAAATCATTATCTACAGATATAGAAGTTTCAAAAGGTATAAATTTTTTAAAAACTTCTAGTGTTTCCTTAATCTCTCCAAGATAATAATACTCCTTTTCCTGATTTACACCTAAATTAAATCTATCTACTATGTCGGATCCAATTTTGAAAACAAATATTAGGTCTCTTAAATCGCTCTTTGATAAATCAGTTAAATGACTCTTCTTTTCCTCATAAATTTCTTCGATAAATTTTGATTCATCTTTTAAAACAAAAGAATAAAATTTTTCTAAATATTCCTTTGTAGATTTTTTTAGGTCAAGATTTAGATAAAAATCTTTAGTATTGTTAAAATTTCTATGTATTTTTTCGTTTTCGATTTTATTGTTTTTGCCTATTGCTGATCCTCCTAAAGTAAAATCATGTGGGTAATAATGACGGTTTTTACCACTATTAATTGTTTTAGTGGGCTGGATATAGAATAGGTCTTTTTCTCTAGCTTCAGCTAAATTGAGATTGGATAAATAGAAATTGTTGTTTTTATCGAGATTAAGTTCCATTTCTAATATTTTTTGGCCTTTTCCTACATCTTGGCTAAAAGGAACAATTTCTGTGTTTCGTCCCAATTTAATTAGGTTACTAATCATATTTTATCACTTTATTGATCTGATATGGCTTTTAGGCATCCGAATCCTTGGTTGTTTCTTTCACCCAAGCCAGTGTAATAAATGAATTTGTTTATTTGCTCGGTTGCATCTATTTCGAATTTCATTTGTGTGCTCATTTGCCAGGTGTCTCTTATTTTTAGTCTTTTTGGTTTGGAATCTAGGACTCTGAGATCTAATTCTTTTATAGTTTTTTCGGGTTTTTTATCGTAGTGGTCTTGGTATCTGTTGATTAGGTTTTGGAAGAGGTTGTCGTAGAATTTTTTGGAGTTTGGTCTTAGGTCGATGGTTTTTAGTTCTCCGTCATCGTTTTTTGTTTGTGTTCGAACTGCAACTGGTGTAATTGTTTCAAAAACCATTTCTTCTTCAAATTCTGGTCCTTCTAGGGATTCAATTGAATCTAATTTGAAGTTTATGTTTTTTTTGTTTTTTTATTGTTAACTCTGGATTTGTTAGGAATCCTTCAACGAAAGATTTTACTAGCTCTTGTTTTGGGGATGAGAATAAGTAGTTGGCTTCTTTTGTTTTTGGAGTTATTCCGTCTTTGTCGGTGTCTTCTATGTCTAGGTTTAGCCACGATAGGTTGTATGGTTTGTATCTTGGTTTTTCGTGGTATTGGTAGGCTAGTTCTGGAT
>CAYPLQ010000155.1:1379-2504 GCA_964411605.1 uncultured archaeon
ACTTATAAAAGCTATTTTTTGCATACTTAAAGGAAAAGCTGGGGATTGGTTTTTTATTTTCACTCCATGATCACTGGGTTCTATAATTAGTGGTAAACTATAAGATTTTTTTTATCTATATTGAGTATAATAATGTTTTTGAAATTTTTTTGGAGTTATATGAACTATTTTTAGTTGTTTTAAAGTGTAAAGAGATTTTTATATATTGTTTTAGTGTATAAGTAGGTATTTAGGTTTTTTGTTAAAAAATGGGGTTTGTGGAGTTTAATTGCTTAGGTTTTTAGGATATTGGGTATTAGTTTTTTTGGGAAAACTAATAAGATTTAAATAGTTCAATTGTTGAATTGTTAAATAGGTGTTTGTATGGAGGGAAAAATAATCAAAATGTCAAAGAAAGGGCAGCTAGTTGTGCCCAAAGAAATCCGCGATGAGGAAGGTTTTCATGCTTCTGATCGATTCGTAGCTGTTCCCATAGAAAATGGAATTGTTTTCAAAAAGATAGACTTAGATATAGGAGATGAATTTGAAAAGCTACACAAAAAAGTTAGAGACAAATTTGACGAGAGAGACGTAAGAAAAGAAGATTTAGAGAATGCGGTAGAATGGGCAAGATCAGAGTAGTATTAGACTCTAATGTTTTGATTTCAGCTCTTGGATGGAACGGTAAACCAAAAGATTGTTTTGAATTAGTTTTAAATGACGAAATCATTCCATTTACTTCATCAAATTTATTAGAGGAGCTTTACAAGGTAATGGATTATCCTAAATTTGGTTTTACTAAAGAAGAAAAAGAAAAATTCTTAAAAATTTTCTTAAAGAAAGCTTTTATTGTTGAACCTGAAAATAAGCTTGAGGTTATAAATAAAGATCAATCAGATGACAGGGTCTTAGAATGCGCCTTAGAAGCTAATGTAGATTTTATTGTCTCAGGAGATTCACACCTACTAAACTTGAAAAAGTTCAGAGGAATTAAAATCCTACCTCCAGATCAGTTTATTGAAAAGATAAAGAAGTAATGTTCTAATCCTATTTTAGTCTGATTAGAACACATAGAAGCAGAGAAACTCTATAAAGGCTCTAATTATTTCAATCCTATTTTAGTCTGATTAGAACATGAATTACAGG
>CAYPLQ010000156.1:0-1368 GCA_964411605.1 uncultured archaeon
GTACCCGTGCCATTTTCTATAACTAATCTAGTTTGTGTAGTATTTAATGCATCTCCACTCTGATGAAGTAGAGTAATCTCATGAGTAGAATTTCTAGCTGAATCTATTGTTATTGATGCTTGTGGTGTTGCTTTTGGTGTTGATATTACTCCAAAAACGAATCCTGCGACAATCGCTGCCATTATCACTGTAATGGCAACCATCAAAATTACACCTATAACTGGTGAAACTCCTTCTTTATCTTCTAAAAATTTCTTTGGATTTTTCATTTTTTATCAATCCTCTTTTTTATATATTTATTCTTTTTATTTTATTGTTTTGCTTCTTCAATCCGTTTTTTTAGTCCTTCGTTTTCTTCTGATGTGTATGGGCATTCTAAGTAGTGTTCAACTGCTTCCTGTAATGCTCCCTTTGTAGTGTCTTCCCCTGCTTCCTCCTTGAGTTCCTTTAAGTCTTCTTCCGTTAAGATTGTTTGAGCGTGAACTATCTTCAACTAAGATCACCTAAAGTAATTATAATAATCATTATGAATAAAAGTTTCCTTTTTTCTCTTAAAAAAATGAAGATTATATAAAAAAACAAAGAGTACTTATCTTTTGATGACAGTTAAAATAGAGGCTCCAAGTAGATTACATCTTGGTTTCCTAGATCTAAGTAACGAATATTATAGTAAATTTGGGGGCTTAGGTGTTTCTTTAAAAAAACCAAAATATAGTCTAAAGATAAGAAAGGAAAGAGAAATTATTGTGGATGGAAAGCAAGAAAAAAGAATTAGGGAGATTATCGAGGGGGCTAGGGATTTATTGGGTTTTTCTGGTTTAGGAGTTGATGTTGAAGAAGTTATTCCATGTCATAAGGGCTTTGGTTCTGGTACAGCTCTGACATTATCTATCTTAGATGGAATCAAAGAGGTCTATGACTTAAGTTTTGATTTAGAAAAAGTTGCTTTGGAATTGGGTCGTGGAAAGTTCTCTGGCGTTGGTTTAAATACTTACAAAGAAGGGGGTTTTGTTGTTGAGGGTGGAACTGTTGGAGAAGGAAAAGTTAGGTTGTTTAGTCATAATTTTCCAAGTAACTGGGTCTTTATTGTCTGCGTTCCAGGGGGACAGGGGAAATCTGGTAAGGAAGAGGAAAAGGCTTTTGAGGAACTACTTCCAGTTAATAAAGAACTTACCGAGAAAACATGTGCTTTGACTTTTATGTCTCTAATTCCCTCCCTAATAAATAAAGACATCAGGGCTTTTGGTGAGGCCTTATCTAGGATTCAAGAGACTATGGGTAATGTTTTCAGTGATTCACAAGGTGGAGCTGTTTCTTCAGAACGGGGTAAGGAGGTCGTTGAGTTGTTGGGTGGGGATTGTTTTGGTG
>CAYPLQ010000156.1:1378-2496 GCA_964411605.1 uncultured archaeon
CCTGGGGCCCAACCATTTATGGCTTAACAACGGAAAAAAAAGCACAAAAAGTTGTAAAGGAAATTAAAAATGAATTAAATGATTTAAAGGTGTTTATGGCTAATGTAAATAATCGTGGTGCAGAAATAATTGAACAAAATTAATTTTTTGGGGTTTGGGGTTCTGTGAATCTTTGTTTTATTTCTTGTTTTTTTGGGTGCTGTATGTGGTCGATGCATGTTCCTTTTGCTTTGTTTATTTCTTGGTGCTGTATTAGGTCATTGAATTTTCCTTTGGCTAAGCCATTTGCTACTAATGCATATCCTTGACTGGTTTTCTTAGTTTCCTTTGCTCCTTCTAAGTCGCTTAGTTGTTTTATGGTGTAATCACTTAATTTAGTTTTTATTGTTTTTTTGATTTCTTTTTTCTTTGTTAATCTACCGGATAACAATATTTTTTTTGTATCCAAGACTGATTTCATTGATCTAATCGCTTTTTCAATTCCTTCTATCATTGATTTCATTGCATTTTTTTCTTTTTGCTTATCTAGGTTTTTGAGTAATTTTTGTGGTGTTTTGTGTCCTGTTATGGTTGAGACTCCTCCTTTAAATATGTCTTCTTTTGTCCATTTTTTACCTAGTTGTGCGAGTTCTGCATCCATTGCTCCAAGTGTGAGGAAGCCGGGGCCTTGGATTGTGGTTCCACCGATTCCATCCACTATTTTTCCATTTTCTACAGCTATTACGGAGTTGTACCCGAAACCCATCTCAACTAAAATAAAAGAAGTTTTATGGCTTTGTTTGTTTTTTGTTTGTTGGTAGGTTGCGTGGGTTGTTACTGCTAATTTGTCGGCGGTTCCCATGTCTAGTTTGTTGTATTTTCTGTGTCCGGGAACGGTTGGTAAGTTAATTATTCCTGGTAAGAAAATTGTTTTCCAGGGCCGTTTTTTTATTTCTTTTATTGATTCTGTCATCGCGTAGTAAAGTAATGCACCAAAAACCTTTTTTTCAATTGCTTTTTGTATGTATTTTTTTTCTGTTAGTAGGATATAGTTGTAGTACCACTTCTCTAATTTATTCATTGGTATTTGTTTTAGGGTAATGGGTTCTATTCCGTATCCGCTGGGTGCAGCTAACACA
>CAYPLQ010000157.1:0-2491 GCA_964411605.1 uncultured archaeon
TAATATTCCTACCTATCTATGGAGGTGGTTGAAGGTTATTGGTGCATTTTTTATATTCTTAGATCAGATAATCACTGAATGTCTTTGATATCTTCAACAACGTCATGATAAAATTGAATGAAATTATCTATTTGATCTTCTTCAATTTGATTTATCTTTCCTTTCAAAGGATTATCATCGTATTCAGGTAACTCCTTATGCTTATGAAATAAATATTCTTAGAAATTTTAGAGATGAAGTATTATTAAAAAAGAGTTTTGGAGAATTATTGGTTAAAATGTATTACAGATATAGCCCTCCGATAGCTGATGTTATTTCTAAAAATAAAAGAATTAGGAAATGTGTAAGGGATCACCTTATCTCTTCATTGGTCAAATTGATGAAAAAAATTTGAATCAAGAATTGGAAAAGATCGGTTTTTCTGATTATCCTGAGTTCTTAGGAATTGATGAGGAAGAGAGGGATGAGAAGATAAAAGATCTTGTCAGGGATTGGGTCATCTATGTTGATTGGGATAAATATAAGGAATTGAGAGAGAGAATAAGCAGTATAGATATCAAATTGTCTAGTTATGATAGTGTACTAGAATTGGGTAGGGATTACAAGAATAAGATGAAAAGATTGGAAAAGATAGAAGATGAGTTAAAGGAGATCCATCGAGATTGGGAGGAAAAGGTCGGTGAGTCGTATGAGGAAATGTCTGAGGAGGAGAAAGAGGAAACGGATGAGATAGTGAAAGGGTTGTTGGAGAAGTGGGATAGGAAGTGAGTGAGTTATGAATGATAAGATCTTTAGCCAGATAAATAATAACAATAATTTTTATTACATAACGTACTTAATTGACAAAACTTAAATACGACTTTACCCATAGTTAATAACGGATAAGTTAGTTATGTAATATAATTAACTAATATTAACCCTCTGATGGTGGTTTGATGACTGAAGAAAAGAAGAAAAAGAAAGATCCCTTTATCGAATTAGGGAAGAAACTGGGTGATAAGGTTGAAGAGTTCGGTCGATGGTTGGTTGATTTTTAAAAACCATTTTCCTTCTATTAACTAGAAGGATGTGAAAATCTAAGTTTATGATGTTGTATGATTCCAGATAATTATACTGAGAAAGTACGTATGGTCTTTCGTGACCTTAAAAAGCGAGGCATGATAGATGGCACTCTGAAGAAAAGCAAGAAAGCAGGTAGTTTCAAGGCATCCTTGATCTTTGATAGGATCTACTTCAATTCAAAGTACAATTTTGATGAAGATTCACTTTATTTCATACTTTTACATGAACAGGGTCACAAAAAAGATAGTAAAAATACCCGTAGATACGTTACCTTTCTCTTTGGAGCTATTCTAATGATATACATACCCATGTACATCTTTTCCACTCCTATCATGATAAAACTACTTGCTTCGCTGTTTACAGCCGTTCTTGCGATAGTATCTTTGAATTTATACTCAGATAGATTCCACGAAGATGAGTATAGGGCAGACGAGTCTGCTGCTTCACAGTACAAAAAGATAGATAAGTTTGACGAAGAGCCATGGGAAGTATTGGAAAAATTAACGAACAATTACAAAGAGCAAAAAGAATCCAGCTCCAATAAGTTAAAGAAAATCTTGTTCAAAGGTGTTTTACATCCACCAGATGAAAATAGGGTCGAGAATTTGAAGGAATGTATGAAAGAAAAATAGGCTTTGAAGAGATGTGTAAAGAGGTAGATTTGGAATGATAAAAAACGAGAGTGAATTGATAGATAGAAATGAATTGTTTAGTAGGAAAATCATAGCAGTAGATTTCGACGGAACATTATGGAATATCGACAGTAGAACAATGAACGATGAACTTGTAGATTTAGTTAGGGATTTGGATGAACGGGATGATACTTGGATTATGATTTGGACTTGCAGAACAGATGACACGTGGACAGCAAGTATCTTGGAAAAACACAAAGTGCCATATGATTCTATCAATGAATATCCTCACGAACTAAAAAACAGGAGAAAGCCAGTGTATGATATCCTGATTGATGATAGAGCAATAAGTTTCACGGGGGATAATGTTGATGATATCCGTGAAAGAGTGTACAGTGATATCCTGAAGGAGGAACAGTGATGAATCATGATAATGTTAAGGACAAGGAGTTAGTAAAACAGATAATAAGATTCATGAGGATAGAAAGCAGCTTGGTTAAGAATGGAAGAGACAAATTTCCAGTATCGCAGATAAAAGGAATGTAGATTGAAATGAGCATAGTATAGGTCCTATAATGTCCAAATACCCACAAATTTTTGATTATATAGTTAATGATTATGAATTGAGATCGTGGTATTTAGTGATGGTGATTATGATGAAAGTAAAGGAATACTTTATGGATTTAGAGATGACAAATTGATAAGATATGTGATGTTTATTTCGATCTATTTTGTGTTGTTTTCTTGAAATGAGATTAGTAATGGTTTATTTGATCTCTGGAGTATGCTTATTTTGG
>CAYPLQ010000158.1:0-2471 GCA_964411605.1 uncultured archaeon
TTGCTTAACCATCTTTTAGCAAAAGGCATTGTTTTATATTCATTCTTTATTTCTTCTATTAATTTCCTGGTGTTTCTGTCTCTAACTCTTATTCCATCGAGTTTCTTTAGGCTAAATATCTGTGGATTACTTCCTTCTTTTACTCTACCTGAACCATTTGTTGCAAATGGCTCTATTGCGATTACTTGGTTTTTTTCCAGTTTACCTTCGTTTGGTGATTTCACATTTGGTATTGTGGGATCTGTGTGTGTTTTGTATTGTTTTAAACCATGTCCAGTTAAATTTGCAACAGGATTAAAGCCTCTTTTTTTAATTTCATGTTCTATGACTGAACTAATTTCTTTAATTCTTGTTCCTGCACCTGTTTCTTTTATTTTTTTAATTGCTTCCTCAAGTGCTTTTTTTGATGCTTCGATTAAATCATTGTTTTCTCCAAAATCCAATGTTATTGCTGAATCAGCTATGTAACCATCTATATGGGCTCCTAAGTCAATTGTTAATATGTCACCATTTTGTATCTTAGTTTTATCTCCTTTTTTTGGAGTATAATGAGCTGCAACTTCATTTAATGATAAATTCACTGGAAAAGCAGGTTTTGCATTTTCTTTTTTTATTTTTCTTTCTATTTTTTCTGCTATATCAATTAATTCTGAGTCTACTGAAACAGTGTTCTTTAGTTCGTTTTTTATCTCGCTTAGAATTTTTCCTGCTCTTTTATGTTTCTGTAATTTTTTGGACTTCATTTTTTATAGTAATTCCTGTAATTCAGTTTCCCCTTTTTCTGTTACTCGAAGATTTATTTGAGTTATTGACTCAGTTACTACGTTACCCATAACTGATTTCTTTTTTCTTTGGCCATCTCTTTTTGGATTAAAGCCTGGGCCACCAGATAAAAGCACTTTTCTTCTTTGAGGCCCCTCTACTCCAGCTTTCATTGGAAAACCATCTGAATCAGTGCCTCCAAGCACCTTAAATTGGTAACCAGTTATTCCAACTGAGTCTCCGTTTATTTCTTCACCTAACTTTTTATTTAATAAAGCGTTAGCATCTCTTCCACTTACAGTTGTTTGATATGCCTCTCCATTTTCTGGATCAGATATTACTAATTTAAATTCTGTCATCTATTTTTTCACCTCTTATTAAATCGCCCAAAATTTATTTTCTTTTCTTTTAATTTCTGTTATTTCATCAAAAATCTGTTTTTCTTTATCGGATAATAATTCTTTCATTTGATTCTCAATTATTTTTCCATGTTTTTCAGGGATATCTACATACAAAATCTCGCCTTCCTCTATTTGTCTTCCCACAGTGGGGCCGCTGATTGATATAGCTACTTCGTCTCCTGTTTCTGCTTTATCTAGGTTTTCGCCTTGATCTTGTATTTCTTTAATTTGTCCGATTCTCTCTCCTTTTTCATTCATTAGGGGTGAGTGATTTTTTATGGTTCCTATTGCTTTTATTCCTACTATAGCTGGTTTACATTGTCTAAATGTATGGTCAGGCAGTATTTTTATTTTTCCTGGCCTTATTATGTTCTCGAGTTTTTTCTTTTGTTGTAATTTCCTTTTTCTTTCGACCCATTCTTCGTAGTTTTCTATTAATCTATAGATTACGTCATCAGTGAATAATTGTATTCCTTTCCTTTCAGCTTCTTTTCTAGCTTCAGGTAATATTTCTACACCAAATGCTAGTATAACTTTCTCTAATGGTTCTTCTATTGTTTCAGCTTCAACAATATCTCTTTTTGAGACATCTCCAATATCAGCTCTTCTTATATCAATGTTTTTTTCTTTTAAATCGTTTATTATTGCTTCAAGTGAACCTATTGTATCTGCTTTAACTATTATGCCACTTGTACCTGTTTTTATTAATACTTCATCCACTTTAGACTTTAATTTCTTTTTTATTTTTTCTTTACTTTCAGAATCTACTACTTGTAATGGAAAACCAGCTAAAGCCTTATCTAAGTTGGGTGCAACAACTTTTACACCTGCTGCTGCAGTTACTTTGTCTACGTCTTCAAATTCACTTCCACTTTTCCTTATCTCTTCCATGGGTTTTGGTTTTAATAATGTTCTAATCCTTGTTTCTATGGGTTCATCGTATGCCCCTATTAGAACTTTGTCTCCAATTTTTATTTCTCCATCATATAGGATTACATCAAGTGTTTTTCCTAGGCCTTCTTGTTCTTTTATTTCTAGTATTGTTCCTTTCCCAGGACCTTCTTCAACTCCTAATTCATCCTCAAAGTATCTTTGGGCTAGCCCTATTAGCACCATTAAAAGATTAGGTATTCCTTCTCCTGTTTTTGCACTTATTGGTACCACACCTATGTTTTTTTGGAAGTTTTTTACTCTATCAAATCTATCCGATGAAAAACCTTTATCGTGTAGATTACCTATTATTTCATATATTTTATCATCTAATTTGTTCTTTACTTTTTCTTTCTGTTTATTATAGGTCTCTAGAAA
>CAYPLQ010000159.1:0-2034 GCA_964411605.1 uncultured archaeon
CCACTAAAAACAGAATCCTCTTTGCATGGGCGTGTTTTAGAAGCCAATAGACCGATGTGATAGCGGTAAATGTCTTCCCGCTGCCGGTGGCCATTTGAACAAGGGCCTTCGGCTTACCATTCTTAAAGGAGTCTTCAAGGTTTTCTATGGCGTTGATTTGACAACCATACAAACCCTCTCGGGGCAATTCGGGAAGATCCTGCAGGCGTTGCCTAAGCGACCTTTCTTTCTTGAGCTTCTTGCGGAGAGTTGTGGGTTTATGAAAAGAAAAAACCTCCCTTGCCCTGGGCTTTGAATCGCGTTTATCGGTAAATTTGGTCACGGTGCCATTGCTCACATAGATAAAATAGATGGCCTGATCCTCTACATATTTCAGTCCAGCTTGGGCATAATTTTCTGCCTGTTCTTGCACTACATTGAAGTGCTGTCCCTCTTCTGCCCTTTTCGCTTCAATGATCCCCACAGGATTAGGGCCATCCAGAAACAAGACATAATCGGCTGGTCCTTCTCCGGTAGGATACTCTCGAATGGCTATTCCCGGACTTACACTAAAATCAATCTCACTTTTATTCTGAACAGCCCATCCAGCTTTCTCCAGCATCTCATCGATCTGATCGCGAGCAATCTGTTCGGGGGTTTTGTTCATGGGTTAGAAAGTTTCCTCGAATCTAATAAAAAGATAGGTATAATAATTCAAGAGATGTACTTTAGAATTATTTAGAGATAATGTTCATAAATCACAAAAAATTATCAATTCAATTGATATAATCTATTTTCGTGATATGATTTTCATTAATTTTAAATTCTGTATCATTAGCAATATATTATGTAGAATTAAAAACAATTAAATCATAAATCTTTCTTAGTCTAATAATATGGATTATTTTATATTCTGCGATGAATCTGATAAAAAGGGAAAATATTTTTCAAATTTTTATGGTGGTGCTTTAGTAAGATCTAAAGAGATTGATTTTATAAAAAAGTCATTATCGGAAAAATGCGCGAAACTAAATCTTTATAATGAAATAAAGTGGTCTAAAGTATCCTCTAATTATCTTGATAAATATATAGCTATCGTTGATGAATTCTTTAAATTCATTCGTGCAGATAAAGTGAAAATTCGAATAATGTTTACTCAAAATGCAATCGAGGCAAAAGACTTAACACGCGAACAGTCTTATGACGAATATTTTATATTATATTATTATTTCATACAACATGCATTTGGTTTAGTTTACAGTAATCCAACCCCCTATAATATTAATCTTCGGATATATCTTGATCACATGCCAGAAACAGTTGAAAGAAGGAGAAGATTTAAAGAATATTTAAAAGGATTAGAAAAAAAGCCAGGATTTAGACGGGCTAAACTTAAGATAAAAAAAGAAGACATCACAGAGGTTAAATCTCATGATCACATAATAATTCAATGTTTAGACATCATCTTAGGATCAATCTCCTTTCGACTAAACGATAAGCACAAAATAAAGCCGGAAGGAAAATACCGAAGAGGCAAAAATACCATAGCAAAAGAGAAACTATATAAACACATCAATAGGAAGATAAAAGAAATCTATCCAGGATTTAATATAGGTATAAGTACTGGAACTCCGAATGGTTATTCATATTATTGGCATCATCCTTATAGGCATTGGAAGTTTATCCCAAAGGACCACATAATTAAACCAGGAAGGTTTAAAAAATGAAAAAACTCCGTTTCTGCTACATCAATGTCTCAGGTGGCACCTGAGCCTTCGCAGAACTACAGAGTTTTTTCTTATACTACAAAGTAAATTATATTATATCAAAAAATCCACTTTTTCTCTATCTTTTTTTAACAAGTTTTGTTAATAAGTTCTTTTAGTCTTTAATTTTTAACGATATAAACAACCAAATTATTTTAAAACTTCAACTTTATCTTATAACGGAAGTTTATAATATGGCATCTACCTCCCCTGTTTTTAAAGGCCACAATATCAATCATTTACGGTGATGGGTTAATTTTTTCTGTAGTGACTACATTGGTTTCTTTGT
>CAYPLQ010000159.1:2044-2455 GCA_964411605.1 uncultured archaeon
AAACTTCAACTTTATCTTATAACTTTTATTTCACTTTTCTCAAATCCCCCATCCACTTGCCACATTTCATACATCTTAGCGGCATGTTCTTCGGGAGTCACCTTAATGTATTTAAGGAAGGAGGATTCTGTTTTATGTCCAGTGATCTTCATCAAGGTAATGAAAGGGATTCCACGTTTATACATGTTGGTTGTAAAAGATCGCCGGGCGGTATGGGTGGTAACCAGTTTGTGTTTTGGCCTCATCTTAATCACCTTCTTTCCTTTCTCGTAGGTGGCCATTTCTTCTTTTTTCTTTAGACTTTTAACACCCTGGCAAATTTCCTTCAAATATTCATTCATCTTCTGGTTGGAAAGGGACTTGGGTAGACCATTGTCGGTTTTGTCCTTGTACCGCCTTCTGATATCAAGC
>CAYPLQ010000160.1:0-2452 GCA_964411605.1 uncultured archaeon
TCGGTTGACATATATGTTCCTTATTTCTCTGAGCTACCATTACCTGTTGAAGAACTTTCTGGTTATATAGAGAAAATAGAAGGAATGAATGTATTAATTCCTGAAGCGCTTTTGATTCTAAAACAAGGAGCCGAAAAAAACAGATCTCATTCAGTAAAGGGCCAAAAAGATAGAACTGATATCTTGAATCTTTTAATAAACTCTGATTTCGATTATCAAGAATATAGTGAAATTTTGGAGGAACATAACCTATTAGAATATAAAAGAAGACTTCTTGAGATAGTTAGAAATGCAAAAAAAGAATTCCAATATCTCGGAATAGAAGATCCAGGCAAAATAAAAAAATTAAAAGAAAAAATGGGAGAAAAAATAAGAAAAAGCTAGGAGACCTTCTACACTCATTACACTTGTCTTGGTATTTGAACTGGTTTTTAATGTATTTAAGAATCGTTTTTGGTTTGTTCCTTTTCTTTGGTTCAGGTAATCAAAGAGAGTTTTTTCTTTGATTGTTGGTAGATTTTTTTGTGGGTTTTTAGGTAATTTTTTAAAAGAGTAAGATTAATCTTACTTTGGTGGTTTGTTGTGCCTATTTCCGTAACCAGAACCTCATCAAAAGGACAAGTTGTAATCCCTAAAGAAATAAGAGATGACCTAGGATTAGAAAAAGGAACATTACTCTTAACCTATACCACAGGAGATAGAATTGTCTTAAAGAAATTATCTGAACCAGAAAAAGGAATTTTCGCAGAGATAACTGAACCTATAAGAGAGAAAATTAAAAAACTTGGAATCGAAAAAGAGGACATTGAAGAAGCGATTAATGAAGCAGAGAAGGCTAAAAAATGAAAATCGTATCTGACACCAACGTCATAGTTTCAGCTATTTTTTGTGAGGGCAATGAGTCAGAGATCATCGAATTGATAGAAGAAGGAAAACTAAAGTTAATTACCTCAGTCCCTATTCTGAATGAACTAAGAAAGGTACTTTCTTATGAAAAATTTGGACTAGATGAAGAGGAGATAAATAATTTAGTAGAATATATTCTTTTTTTAGCAGAAACTATATCTCCAAAACAAGATTTGGATATAATAAAAGAAGACGCTTCAGATAACAAGTTCCTTGAATGTGCAAAAGAAGCAGAAGCGGATTACATAGTTTCAGGAGACCAACATTTATTGACAAAAGAACCAAAATAGTGAATGCAAAAGAATTACTGAAAATCCAAAGCAAATGAGGTTAAGTAACTGATTTTTTTTCTTTGGTAGTATTGCGTTTTGTGGAAAAATTATTTGTTTTTGGTTTCTAAGTCTTTGTTTTTTATTTTTTGGAAGTGCTGGTCATTGGTTATGAGGGTTAGGTTGTGAGATATTGCTGTAGACGCTATCAATAAATCGGCGTCAGGCAAGGTTTTTCCTTTGTTTTTTGTTTCGTTATAGAGGTTAGAGTATGTTAGGATTGTTTTGTTGTCTATTTCTATGACTTTGTATGTTTTTTCTAGTAATTGTTTGATTTTTTGTCTTTTTTCTTTATTTATGCCTCTAAGAACTTCTATTAGGGTTATTATGGAGATTTTGCCTTCTTGGTATTGTTTTTCTTGGAGTGAATCAATTATTACGTTAGTGTCTAAGAGCTTCTGTGTCATCTTAATTTGAAGTTTTCTCTAAATTCTTTACTTGATTTTTTTATGTTTTCGAGTTCTTCTTCGCTTAATTCATTTGATAGTTTTTCGAATGATTTCTTTTTCTTTATTTCTGTTGCTTCTTTGTATAGGTCTCTCAGGAATTCGCCCCATTCTTTGTCGCCTTTAGCTTTTTTGAGTTCTTTTTTTACTTCAGCGGGAACCGAAATTGTTTTATATTCACTCAACTACATCACCACATAACTAAATAATTATGTAACTAAAAAAAGATTTCTGTAACAATAGAACAACGTGACATCCTCACCTACCTAAACCAAAAGATTTAGGAAGGAAACTTCTTGGGTAAAGAGTTAAAAACGCTTACGGTGCTATAGAACAGGCTACATCTGCTGGAATAGCTATATCCATTCCAGTAAGTCGAGTGGTAGAACAGGGAAACCCCTTCCTAAATTCCTGATTTAGGTAGAGGTAGTTCACGATTTTTTTCTTTGTTTGGCTTCTAGGGTTTGCGAGTATTTCATCTAGCATAGCATAAACCTATAAACTTATAAGTTTATAAGTTAACTAACTATAAAAACCTTACCCCACAAAACCCAAAAAAAATTCCTAAAACTAATTTTTCCACTTATCCATTTCTATTTGCATCTTCTTCTCCTTCTCTTACCGCCAATCCCTTTAATCCCTCAATGTCATTGTCTGTTTCAAGCCAACCTCCAGCATATTTCATCTTATCAGTTGGCTGGAGACACTTTCCTACACATCCGGGTTAGAGGTGGAGCTCACCGACAAGCCCCTTCCTAATCCCTTGATTAG
>CAYPLQ010000161.1:0-2432 GCA_964411605.1 uncultured archaeon
CGCCCTGAACTGCCGGATGATCGGATTTGTTATAGGGCAGTTCGGTGGGTTGCGTAAAATTCATAAAGGTGAAAGAGTTGAAAAAAATCACCCTAAAAAGAAAGGGGCGGTTCCTTGTGCTCTTTGATTAACAACTCCCTTTCCGTATAAAAATTCTCATTTCTTTTAACCTCTCGGAGAAGCGAATCTTCTTCATAATCACACAAATTCTCCTGGGGAAAGAACTCAATTTTCTGGCGTTGAAAATAATTATAGCCACTATTTTTATTGCCAGGACACTTAATGATCCGTTTTAGCAAAGGTTTAGCTTGAAGAGCTATGCCCAATTTATTTTCATTCTCTGAAGAATAATGTAAACAGTTAAAGCTGCAACCTAATATGAGATCGATAAACTGAACAAAATGAGAATGTACCGAAGATCCTTCCTCCACCCTATGATCAGAATCTATAAACGTGACTTTATTGCATGCAAACCCCAGCTTTTCATCTTCTGTATCGAGCTTTTGAATAGAATGCCAGGGAAAGAAAGGATGATTCTTCTCAGCTCCCTCATCGTGGTAAATATTTTCAATATTAATTTGATCATTTTCATAGAAAAAATTCTTAGTCGATTTTTGTATAGCTGTTCTAAAAAACCGGTTATAAATAGTAACATCACGATTCTGTTGGCTAGTAGGTCCAAACTTTTCCAAGTCAAGATTGGTTAAATTTAACCCTAAGATGTAGAAATAAACCAACTTTTTATCCTGTTCCCCGTTTCTAAGTAAAAAGTCTATCCAAGAGCTAGCTACTCTGTATTTGCGCGTATCATCTAATTCTGAATAGTGAACTTCCGTGTTGTTGTCGTCATGATAACCACAATGAAGATCGCAGCTTCTCCAATTTTGGTCCCCATCAGCCAAACAGCGGCTATTTAACAACTCTCTAAGCAGTTCATCCTGTTTATGGGTAGGTACGAGCAGAACTCCTAGATAAGTCCAATATTCATTTTGTTCAGAAAAAATATCGTCCAAAACCACATTCACAATTTCATCACAATAAATATTTAGGGAAATGCTTTTCATGGTGAAAACACCATACTATCGTCAAACTACCAGCCTTTGAAAATTTACAAAGCGTGATTTAACACAGAATAATCCACAAAATCTGTACCGCCTAAGCCATTTCCAATTCATAAATCCTGTTACTCTTTCTTTGTTCCCAGCTTTTAAATTTCTTATTCTGCTCCCTAGTCCTTTTGGTATGGGCACTGCTAGAAGTTTCAACTTCAATTATCTTTTCCCAGCCGTGACCGGTAGCATGTACATCAGGTCTTTTGGGGTTCTTGTAACCTATTGTATCCGGCTGGGGAAAACCTTTAACGTCAGCCTCAACTTTATAGCCCTTCCTTCTTAGTTCTTGAGCTATTCTCCTCACTTTTTTGTCGTGTTCTCTTTGCTCTTTACTAGATCTAGCCCTTTTAGACACTATTAATCACCAAAAATTTCATCTCTTCATAGGATTATATCCCTAAATTATAAAATTTCAACCGTTAAAAGCACTTTGCAAAATAGGTTCTTAAGCTAATTACTATAATTAAGAATAATAATCTTAATCTATAAAAGAATCTAATTTAATATTGGCTTAATCCATTAAGCCCCTATTAAACGAGATTTAATAGGGTTGACATTTCCTCCCGACTTATATATTCTTCTAGACAGAAACAAAGAATGGAGGTGAATAAAATGAAAAGATCTGCAAATAATCAGGTAGATATAGACTTACTGCCACCATTTGGAGAACCAGAGGTAAGCATTATAGGGGAAGCAGCCGTTTACGCTGGAGTCGCGATCGGAATAGCATATTCTATAAAGCTTCTTCAGAAAAACTAAATAAAGAAATAACATTGAGGTGTGTATCTAATGTCTAACAACAACTGGACCATCCAAGAAGTAAGAGACTTTGCCCTCAACAAGATAACGGATAATTATTTTGAAAACGGGGAAAGAACAACCACTTTTGATAACTTAGTATCGCAGGAAACAGAAAACTTCCCTCCAAAGGATATTCTTTTAGACGTATTAGAGGGTCTGGAATCTGAAGGGAAAATCAGTGTGGTGGCAAAAACCTTTACTAGCTATACAGTTAAATTAACCACACGGTACCAACGAAATCTTGAGAATGAAGCTTCGACCTAATAACCAAGAAGCGGAAAAACTGGAGTGAGTTTTAGATCTTCTAAAATTTTTGTCAATGCTCTGAGGCTTTTTTATGTAACAACATTTAAACTTCGCCCTTAAAGAACCCCCTCGCCGCCTCCTGCCCGGACTTAAACAGCTTCTGCTTGTCTTCTTTCGACAGGTTAAAAGCCAACGGACTTATTCCCTTAGAAGGAATGGGAATCGTCCTCACCGTGTTGTGGTCCTCCTGGTGTTCGTTATCGTGAGCTTCCA
>CAYPLQ010000162.1:0-696 GCA_964411605.1 uncultured archaeon
TAACAAAAGCAGAAGAAATGGAAGAAAAAGAAAGGACAAATGAATTACTGCATTCTTTACTTACTCATGACTTAAAAAACAAGGCACAGGTTTTTTTAGGTAATTTAGAGTTGTTGAAAGAAAAAGTAGATGATGATAGTAAGAGATTATTGAATCAAAGTATTTCTACGATGGATGAATTAATTGATTTAGCTGATAAAGTGAGAAAACAACAAAAAACCAGTTTCAAAAAAGAGGAAATATCTACAAATAAAATAAAAAACATATTAACTTCTATTTTAGAAGAAAAAAGACAAAGTGATTTTAGGTTTAAATTAAAAAATGATTTAAGAACCTCTTCATTTGTTTTAGCTGGTCCTTTACTAAAAGATGTTTTAGATGAGTTAATAGAGAACGCTATCAAGCACTCAGAAGGCGAAAAAATAACTATCAAATTAGATGAAAACAATGGTTCAGTTACGTTATCTGTCATCGATAACGGTGTTGGAATTCCTAAAGAGAAAAGAAAAGAGGTTTTTAGTAAAGAATATACCCAATCTTCTTCTAGCATTGGATTCGGGTTGTTTTTAGCTAAAAAAATAATTGAAAGCTACAATGGAGTTATAAAAATAAATGAATCAGAAAAAGGAGGAACTGAAGTTAAAATAATTTTAAATAAAAAAAATATGGATTAAGTTTTTATTTTAACTATAATTG
>CAYPLQ010000162.1:706-2425 GCA_964411605.1 uncultured archaeon
TAAACGACTGGCTTTTTCTTTACCAATAACTAAGATCGCGGAATATTCATCGTTTTTCTCCCAAACAGTTGTGTTGTATTCTTCGAATTCTTTAGTCCAATCATTTTTTTTGTATTCATTTTCAAACCAATTCTTCACTTCTGATACATTATTATCTGTTTGATAGGTAGTTAAAGTTGAATTAGGTAACAATTCTGTATTAAGATCTTCTTTCACTTTTTCAGATAAATCAATTTTCTCTGAATTGGGATAGATAATTTTTTGTTCTCCTTGTTCTAAACAGGCACTCACTGAGACAACTAAGAATAATGCGGAAACCAATAAGATAAAGCCTTTTTCTTTTTTCATGTCGATTCACCTAATTTAATAAAAAAAATAAAATAAAGGAATCTGTTTTTGAGGATTACCTCGTTTTTATTTTATTTTTCCCTAGATTGTAGTTCTCTGTCTTGGTTTTTTTCGGGTTTTGATTCCTGATTTGGTCCCATGTCGTTATGATTCATTGGTCCTCTTCCTGGGTTGTTTCCGGGCATATTTGGCATTCCAGGTCCTGGCATGTTTCCCTTATTTGGTCCATGGCCCTTGCCTGGGTTAAATGAGTTATTTAGCCACTGGTTCTTCATTTCTCTGACCCAATGAGGCATTCCTTTCTGTATTTTGTCTGCAACATCTGGTTTATTTTGTCTTATTTCTTCCATAGCTCTGTGTTGTCCTTTCATTGATGAATTCATTGCGTGAATTAAAGCATTTCTTGCTGGAGAAGGTGCTTTATTGTAGGCATTAACTAATGCTCCTAAGTGATTTGAGGTTGAGTTAGCTAATCTTTCTTGGAATCTAGTGATGTTTATTCCCATTTCGTTAGCTTTTTCTAGTAATTGAGTTGTTAGATTTATTTCTTCTGAATAATTGTTTGCTTTTTCTCTTACCAAAAATATTTTTCTCAGTTCTTCTCTAACTGTTATTGCTGATAGATCTGTTTTATTTGATATTTTTTGGATTACCTCGTTCATAGAGGTTGTGTTTAAGGTAAAATCTATTTTTTGTTCTTCTATAGTTAAGTTAACATATGTCTGATTTTGTTTTAACTCAAGATCGAGGCTGATTTTTCTTTCATCTTCAAATTCAGTGTTTCTATATATCTCGCTTTTACTTAACTCTGTTTTTTGAGCTATTATTTCAACAATTTTGTCTTTATCGGTTTCATTGACTTCAAATGCTTTTTCTTGGTCCTTTGTTTTTATTAAGATATTTGTTTGGTTTTTATTTACTTTAATTTCTATTTCTAATTCTTTTTCACTCTTAAATTCTATGTATTGTCTGACCTCTTGTATCTGTAAATTAGTTTTTTCTGATATTTTTTCAATCACTGTTTCTTTGTTGGTTGTATTCAAAATGAATTCATTTTTTGTGTCATTCATTTCAAAAATGATTTTCGTTTGATTTTCAGTTACTTCTGCTTCTAGATCTATGTCCCATGCTTGTTTTTGGAGCTCATATGCTAGGTTCTGAGCATATTGGTAACGCATCTTTGCAGCTGTATTTGGTGCAGTGTTAGCTAAGTGCCCTAGTGCCAGGTGTCTCCCTCTTTTTGAGTGATTTATTGCTTCTTGTATAGCTTCCTTAGCTTGAGTTGGTGCTCTTTGTCTTACTCTTTCCATTACTTCTATGTGATTGGTTGTTGAATTTGCTAATCTTTCTTGTATCCTTTGTCTTTCTCTC
>CAYPLQ010000163.1:0-2403 GCA_964411605.1 uncultured archaeon
GTGCCACAACAAACCAAAGTGGTTCAGTTGTTTTCCAAACAAAGTTTCCACCCGAAACAGAGGAAGGGGAGAGGGGTTTTTTCTTAGAATTCAACGGATCCAAGAAATACTTAGCTACTGAGAAAAACGAATCGATTAAAGTAATAAAACAAGAGTTTCCTTGGACAATTTTATTGATTTCCCTGACATCATTAATTGCTTTATTTTCCTTATTTGTTTTAAGAAACAAAAAACAATTTTTCGTTAACTTAAAAAACAGATATATGCCTTATTTATTTACTTTAATAGAAAAAACCCAAGAAATTAAACCAAACAAACAAAGAGAAGCTGAAACAACAATCGATAACACAGCCAAGATCGAGATAAGGTTTCCAGAAATAAATGATTTACCGAATGTGTGGGGAGTTGGTGACGAATTCAAGATAAAAATAATTTGTTCAAAAAGAACTAAGTACAGGGTCTTTGTTGATGAAAAAAAAGTACTTGAATCAGATAAGCAAAACGAAAAAATAAGTGTTGTTTTTGAAGAAAAGGGAAAGCACCAAATAAAGGTTGTTTCCTCTAATAATGAAGTAAAGAAACAAATAAGAGCTGTTTACTACAAAGAAGAGATCAAAGAACTATACAAGGATTTCCTCAAAAAACTAAGGAGTCGGGGCCATAAAATAAACAAAAACATGACTCCCTGGGAAGTTCACAAAAAAACAATAAAAAATTCATCCGATGGTGAAGAAGTTAAGAAAAATAGCTTGGAAATAAAAAATATCTACGAAAAAGCCAAATATAGCACCAAAAAACTAAATCGAAACCAATACGTTAGGTTCATTAGATCACAGGAGGCTTTAAAGTGAGTGAAAACCAAAAAAATACTTCAAAAACAATAAAAAAAATAATCAAAGAAATCCTTAGGATCGTAGTAGTTTTTGGGCCTTTGCTCTATATAGCACAATACTTCGAGCTATATCCAATCAATAAATTATCCATAACATATTTATCCCTATTATTCGTTGGTCTTTATTTATTGAGATATTCAGATTACCCAAACAAAAAACTAGGACCCCTAATTTGTTTCTTTGGATTATTTTTAATAGGATATGGTTTATCCCAGTCCCTATTATTAACAAAAATAGATTTTGCACTAAAAATTGCACCAATAAAATTACAAAACAAGGTTTTCTTAAAAAGCTTCCAAATAAAATCCACAGAACTAATTAATTCGCTCTCAAAAACCCTATTATGGTCCTTCACATTTGTTTCAATTACTTCATTACTCGCTTACCTAACTTATCTAAGTAAAAAAACCGAACCAATAATTGATTGGGTGCTTGGTTCACAGAAAAAAATACTTGTTTCATCTTTTTACTTATTACTTCACTTCTATTACCTACGACCACAGCTCTTCACACAACTAAGGAACTTACCAGCCACAACAATAGAATGGATAATTCTGTTATTTTTCATAGCAGCTGTCTTCAAGAACTTTAACTCACATCTAAGAAGGTATTTAGGAAAAAAACCTAGGTCCCTAGAATTCAGTCAACACAGCCAAGAAATAAAGCAATACGAAAGCACCGAAATAAAGGAACTAGAAGAAACACAAAAAGACTTCGTAGAGAAAAACGAAAAAGAACCTCTTTTAGTTGAAGTAATTAAGAGATTAAACAAAAAAAATTATTCAACAAAACAAATATCTTACTTAATAACTCCACTAACACAGTACAAACAAAAACCAATTCCAGAACACGGTTTTGAGTGGTGGAAAAAAAGAATTAAACAAAAAAACAAACAAAAAAGAAAAAAAGCACTCAACAAACAAATAGATTACATCAAAATGGCTGAAAAAGGAAAAAACCCAAGAAGAATATACAAAAAATATAGATAAAAAATAGATTAAACATATCTTTGTTATATTTAAAGAATTGGTTTGGAGGAAAAAACTTGGCCAAAAAAACTAAAATAATCGAGAAAAGCAGACAGAAATGCCAAAAAATAGTTGACGGAGTAATGGATGTATATGTCGGTGAAAAAACATTGATTCAGAAACTACTGTGCGCAGCCCTAGTCAACGGAAACGTGTTATTCGAAGACTACCCTGGCTTAGGAAAAACCTTATTAGCTAAGGTCTTCGCAAAAGTAAACGGATTCGATTACAACAGAATCCAGTTCACACCAGATCTATTACCCGCTGACATAACAGGAACCAAGGTCTGGAAAGAAAAAAAAGGCTTCGAACTAAAAAAAGGCCCAATTTTTTCGAACCTAGTACTAGCCGATGAAATAAACAGAGCACCTCCAAAAACACAGGCAGCGCTCTTAGAAGCTATGGAAGAAAAACAAGTGACAATAGAAGATGAAATCCATGAATTAAACCTACCATTTTTTGTTATAGCAACACAAAACCCC
>CAYPLQ010000164.1:0-2390 GCA_964411605.1 uncultured archaeon
CTCCACGAAAGCTTTGTTGCCATCCTCCCGGCAAAAACTTATTATGTGTTTTTTATTGGTTCGTTTGCTCTACAAATATTGAAAATTATTAATTTGTAACTGTGAAAAATTTTGTAGTTAATCTAAATTACTTTATGGAGTTTTTATTAACTACATTTTAGTTTTTTCAATATTTACTTTTCAGGGCTTAATATAAGCGCTATAATAATTTAAATAGTAAATAAGTGTTTTCTATTATGTTATCTAGATTTTTGTTCATCATCAGGGCTAGTCTTGTTCTTAATGTGTTTATTGTTTCATCCTTATTTAATATTTAAAATAAAATTAGTAAATTTTTTAATAAAATTTCTTATTAGATTTTTTTGGCAATAGATTAAAAAGTTAATATAAAAATTATATAAAGATAGTAAGGAGAGTATTCAATCCTGAGGAAAACAATTAGTAACTTCTGCTTTCCTATTAAAAGGCTTTTTAGAGGGTTTGTCATAAGAATGGAAGGTGTGAGATAATGAAGATTTGTAATAATTGTATATTGTTAAACAATATTGAGGGAAGGGAATATAATTGTGCTCAGTATAAAAATCCTAGAATTAATGGAAAAGAAGAATGTAAACATTTTATTGATGAAACCAAGGTGAATCAGTGGACTAAAAAAAGTATTGAGATTGGGAATTCTGATGGGTACTTAGATGATCTTCATGAAGTATACCCAGTTTCTCTTAAAGATGAGAGAGAAATTCCTAAAGGGATAAAAAAAGAAATTAAAAAAGCATATAAAAAATCTAATGAATTAAAATTATTTAAAAAGCTTTTAGAGCTTGATAAATTTCCTATTAAAGATCCATATGTGGCTTATTTCAGGAAAAGAGAGGATAAAATTGAGGGCAATCCTGAAACAATTGAAAGAATAACGGATCGTCTTTTTGACAAGGATCTCGATAGGGTATTGAAAGGTTCTAAAAAGCCTAAAGAGTTTAACCGTAGGATAGGACCTTTATTTGAAAAGTGGATTAGATCTTTGGACTATCCTTTCTTATCTAAAGATGAATTTTTGGATTATGAAGGTATAGGTTTCTTAGATCTTTCTGAAGAGAGAAGAAAGCGGTTTTGTAATCAAGAATTAGGATTAAATGTAGATAAAGGTGTAGATCTTTTAGCAAAGGCGAATGGAAACTATATTATTGGGGAAGGCAAGTTTTTAACTGATTATGGCGGCCATCAAAACAGTCAACTTGAGGATGCACTTGCTAGAGTTAGAGAAGGAAAAGATAATATTTATAGAATAGCTATTCTTGATGGGGTAGTATGGATAAAAAAAGATGTTAAGATGTTTAGAAAGGTATGTAATGCTGATGGCGTAGTTTTAAGTGCTTTGCTTTTGGAAGATTTCCTCAATAGTTTCTGAATTAAGTTTCTTTTTGGAACTATTAAATATTTTAAATGGGCTAACTTCCTCTAGGTTTTTTAGTCTTTTTAATATAGATTTTATAGATAATTTTGAGTTATCTATACCTATCCATCTCCTTTTGTGTTTCTCAGAAGCTACTAAAGTGGTTCCAGAACCTGCAAAGCAGTCAAGAACGATATCTCCTTCATTGGACGATGCTTTTATTATCTTTTCAAGCATTTCTTGGTTTTTCTGTGTAGGGTAATCGGGGTTTTGTGGATCTTTGAAATCGTCCCAAACATCTTGCATTTTTTTCATGTTATTATTTCCCTCATCTGCATATCTTATTTTTCTCGGATTTCCATTTCTAGACCATTCTATTTTTCCTTTTTCATCTAGTTCTGTAAGTTTTTCAGGTGGATATCTCCAATGTCTTCCTTCAGGCGGTTCCATTCCCTTCCAAGGTTTTCCTGTTGCTCCATTTTCTGTTTCTCCTGGGGCATGTAGTGGAGTGGTCATATAACGTCTTCCATTTTCATCAGTTTTGGGATATATCTTTTTTATTTCTTCTTCAGTTTTCTCTACTTTTGGTTTGTTCCAAACAAATTCACCGGTTTTTGAATAAAATAAAATCATGTCTGTCATATTCCCATAAGCAGATCTAGAAAAGTTTTTAGGATTACATTTTATTCTACTGATATGGTTTATAAAATTATCTTCCCCAAAGATTTCATCCATTATAATCTTTAAATAGTGGCCTTCTTTATAATCTGTGTGTACATAGATGGATCCATTCTCAGATAAAAGTTTTTTTAGGATCTTTAATCTTTTTCTCATAAATTCTAGGTATTCGGGACCTATCTTATTATCAGAATATGCAATTTTATCATCTTTGCTTGAACTTACATGAGCTGTTCGGGACTTACCGCTTCTGAATTCCCTTTCAGTAGCGAAAGGAGGGTCTATGTATATTAATGTTATTCTGTTTTCAAATTCATTGAGC
>CAYPLQ010000165.1:0-2347 GCA_964411605.1 uncultured archaeon
TTGAATTCTTTTATTCTCTTATTTACTTTCTTTTTGACATTTGAGTGTTTCATTTGTTTTATTTTACTGATAAGTTCGCTTCTATCACTTATTTTAATTTTATCATTCATTTTATCATTCTTCCCTGAGTTTCTTAAAAATATTTGATTTTCTGGATATTTAGGTTCAAGAAGATTCAGTAATTCTGATTTCTTCTTTTTATTTGTTTCTTTTTTAATTTCAATAATCTAATTATTAATGTTTTTAAGTTTTTTTAAAAAGTTATTTAGGATGTGGAGAAGCTGAATTATTAGCTTATTTTTTTGATTAATTCGAAATCTATTTTAATTTTTAAATATGAATTCTGGATTAGTTTAACTTGGACACAAATTGAATCAGAGTTTTTGGTTAGGTATGATTCCTCTTAGTAGTTTTTGTAACTAATTTTCAGTTTTAAAGCTGATAATAAATGGTTTTTGTTTTTATTCTCGTTGAGATTAGTCAACTTTTAGACTAATTACATTAGGATTGTATCTTTGTATTCACTCATATCAATGAAATTATTAGCAGCGCTTTCTAGTTCCTTAGCTGTACTTTTTTTAAATGCTAATACCTCTACCCTAACTCCTTTAGCTTTTAAATGATCTACAAGATCTTTAAAATCTCCATCGCCTGTGACTAGGCAAACAACATCTAATTTATTAACCATCTTTAATGCATCAATAGCTATGCCCATGTCCCAATCTCCTTTTTTTGCCCCCCCATAATAGATTTTTAGGGGCTTCTTTTTTACTTCGAATCCAATGCTTTCTAATAATTCAAAAAAATTTGCTTCGTCAGGGGTTTCTGACTCAATAGCGTAAGCAATTGCTCTAATGATTTTTCTTTGCTGACTGGCTTTTTTAAAACGTGATTCGAAATCAACTTTGCTATCATAAATATTTTTCGCGGAATAATACATATTTTGAATATCCACGAAAATTCCAACTCTTTGATCTTTATAGATTGAAACCATAAGAAACACTATATTAAATAAACTAACACTTATTTAAAACTGATCGAAATTTAAAAATATTCTTTATTTTGGTAGGAGATCTTTCTGAAATTATTGTGAATAAAATTGATAGAAATATATTCTTTGTATTATAAAAGGATGAATTTAAAATGATTATATTTTATCTAAAAGTTTAGAGTAATATAGAATCCTAATTACTTTTTTATACCTTTGGAAGCTACTATGCCGGTTGCTGCAGCTCCTGTTATTCCTCTTGATATCCCTGCGCCGTCTCCTGCCACGTAGAGATTGGGTATTTTTGTTTGTAATTTTTCCTGAGTTTGTATTCTCATTGCATAGAATTTCACTTCAGGACCGTACAATAGTGTTGAATTAGAATTCACTCCCGGTATAACTTCGTCTAGCATTTCAAGGCCCTCTAAGACATCACTGATAACTCTTTGAGGATAAGCCATTGTTAGGTCTCCAGGAGTAACGTCTTTAAGGGTTGGTTCGATGTAACTTCTTTGGATCCTGTCCCAAGTAGATCTTCTTCCTTTCCTTATATCTCCTATTCTCTGTAATAAAGGTTTTCCTCCTCCTAGTGTATTTGCTAGTTGAGTAATCCTTTTTCCATAGTCCATCGTACTTTCAAGAGGTTCGGTTAGATCTATAGTCACTAAAAAAGCGAAATTAGTGTTTTTTGATTCTTTGTTTCTCATGGAGTGTCCGTTCACCCCGAAAGTTTCTCCGTAATCCTCTTTCACTACGTATCCCCGAGGAGAAACACAGAATGTTCTCACAAAATCATCGTAACTCGGCGTTCTAATGTGAAATTTCGGGTCCCATATACCATATTCCTCAACTATCTCATCAATTACAGCATTCGGAACCTCTACTCTAACACCTACATCTATGGGGTTATACTCCAATCCTAAGTTATGTTCATCAGCGATTTGTCTTAACCATTCGGATCCTGATCTTCCGGGACTGATCATGAAGTGATCAGCTTCAACTGATCCTTTATTGGTTTTGATTTTTTTTACTTTTTCATCAACTATTATCTCGGAAGCTTGTGTATTAAGCTTGAATTTAACTCCAGCCTTTTCAAGTTTTTTTCTAAATCTTTTCATTACTTCAGGTAAATGATCAGATCCAACATGTGTCTGTTGAATCTTTATGAAATTAATACCAGCTCTTGAGGATTTTCTATCAAGTTTTTCCATCCCCTCTTCATTAATTTTTACTTCTGGAACCCCTAATTCTTTGAAGATCTCTTTAATTTTTTTCATGAGTTTCCAAGCTTCATCAACAGAATAAAATTCTAGAAGATCCCCACCAACCTTGGGATGGAAATTTAATTTACCATCGGAA
>CAYPLQ010000166.1:0-2220 GCA_964411605.1 uncultured archaeon
ACACTTCCAATAGCAAAAGAAGCAGCAGCAAACAAAATAATTACCCTAGAAGGGCTAAGAGAAAACAACTTAGATATATCGGGTGACACCAAAAAAATCAATCCTACAAAACCAAGACCCAAACCAACTAAACCAACTCTCCCCAATCTCTCCCTTGGCAAAATAACTCCAGCAAATCCAGTAGTCAAAACCGGGCTCAAGCTAACAATTATAGAAGCAACACCACTGCTAACGTTTTTTTCTCCAACAAACAAAAAAACATGATACAAAGCAATCATAAAAAAACCCGCGACCAAAATCTGTAGAATCTCCTTCTTTGATCTAGGAAAAAATCTCTTAGAAACTAATAATGCATAAAAAACCATTATTGAACCCGCAAAAAGGTATCTAAGACCTGCAAATAGAACTGGTGGAAAAAAATTTAAACCAACCTTAATAGCGTTGAAAGCAGAGCCCCATACAACAGACAACAAAATAAACAAAAAAAGATTCTTGTACCTCATCCCGAATCACCTCCCACAATCAACAACAAAGTAATTTACAATAAATATAAATCCCATCCCCATAAATTTCATTCCTAAAATCATTCCATACTCCCTAATTATACTTCAAAAAAACCTGTTTTTTATCTGAGATTTTTGATTTAAGAACCAATAATCCAAAAAACTTCTTTTTTAGATCTATACGTAATTAAAATAAGCCAAAATAATAAAGAATTATTAATTCGAATAATTTCTGGTTCCTTGGGTCTACATCAACTATAAGGTATTTATTTAATCAATAATGTATGGTGAAATTAAATGCCTACTTGTGAGATATGTGGCGAAAGTTTTGAAACAAAGGAAGAACTACAAGAACACGCAAAAGAAGAACATAAAAAAAATAAAAAATAAAAAATAAAATAATACAATTATTAATTTTCTTTTTTTATATTATTTAATTTCTTAAAATAACTGATTTAATCCCTATTTTTAAGCTAATATTGTTGCTGCACCGATTGCTAACCAATAAAAGATGTTGTATGTTATGATTGACTCAAATCCTTTTTCGAAATTCTTGGGAGTTGGTTTTTTTTATCATCTTGATTGATACAAAGTAATTAATAGTTGTTAAAGCCAGTAACGTAGCTAGATGTAACCAATGTAGAGAGCCGATTATTTGGATTATTGTTCCTATAACCAAAAGCGCTGTAATAGATATTGGGAAGAAATAACTAGCTTGTTCGTCGTTCACTTCTTTTATCAAGGGCTTTACAGAACCTGTTTGACTTGGATGTTCTTCTACCAAACAAGATATCCGAGAACCTAACGTCTTCCATAAAAAAACCACCAATTTGCAATTTTTAGGTAACAACGACTAAGAGAAATTATCCTCAATTCAATAAAATTATTACCAACTCCACAAAAAAAAGGAAACATCTAAGTAATTTTTACTTAAACCCATCTTGTTCGATTGATTTCTCGAAGGCCTTTTTTGCATGTAGTTTAGTTGTATCTAATACTGGTGTATTTAGGTAGTTTTCAGTTAAATAGAGAGGTAATTCTGTGCAACCTAAAACCACTGCATCAATATCTTCTTCCTCCTTCATCTCCTCAACAATTCCTTTAAATCCCTGTAATGTCTCTTGAGGTGGACATTCCTTTACAAATTCACCAAAAATTTTTTGGTCAACGTAATTAATGTCTTCTTCAGTTGGAAGAACTAATTCAATGTCGTTTCCATCGATTCTTTTTTCATAAACACCGCCTTTTAATGTGAATTTAGTGCCTAACAACCCTATTTTTTCGTAACCTCTTTTTTTAGCTTCTCTAAGCGTGGTTTCTGCAATATCAATTAGAGGTAAATCAATTCTTTCTTTAATTTCATCTAAGAAATAATGTGGTGTGTTCGAAGCCATTAACCCAAAATCTGCACCAGCTTCCTCTAGGTCATTGATTTTATCACAAAGAAGTTCAATAACCATTTCATGTCTATCGTTTCTTAAGTAATCGTAGAATTCACCAAAATCTAAATTATAAATAATTATTTCAGGCGTTTTTTTGTCCCAACCTCTTTCTCTAGAGAAATTAACTAAAGAATCATAATAAGTCAATGTCGAATCCGGGGACATACCGCCAAGAACACCAATAGTCTGCATAAACTCACCCAGTAATTTCCTCTATTATTTTTTTCATAAACAATGTTATTTTTCCCCAAAAAACTTCTTAAATAAAAAAATTA
>CAYPLQ010000167.1:0-2192 GCA_964411605.1 uncultured archaeon
GAAGAAGGATTATTAGCAGAGATGGATTTTAGGAAATATCATTTTGAATCTATGTTAAAATGGCCCGAAAATGATTCAAATATTATTGTTTTTAAATATAAAAATATTTTAGGGAATGAAAGTGAAGTATATAGAAAAATATTCGAGCATTATGGTGCAAGTTTTTTAGAAAAAAAGATTGGGGAATTTTTTGCCGAAAGATATTCTGCTAAAAATATGAAAAAAAAGTCTAAACATATAAGGAATCCTTCTAGTAAACAATGGGAGCAAATTGCGATAGATTTTAAGATTGTCATGCCGGAGATTATAGAGAGTGGAAATTTTTCTTTACCCCAAAAACAGCCGATTTTCATGGTGGTTTGACCTATATTTACTGAGAATATGGAAAATTGACCCCAATATTTAAAAAATAATAAAAAAGGGGTGAAATCCCTTACTATAAGTGTTATAATAGTATTGTAGAGAAACACCAAAAAACACTTATAGAGGAGGAATTCACCCTATGGCTATTATACCACAAATGAAGCTGTTTGACTACACCGAAATAGAAAAACTTGGTGATTTGGAGCGTTTACTTTTAGTTATTGATTATCTACCAGATGAAGATTTTATGAAACATCTGGAAAAAGAAAGAGGAAATGGAAGAAATGATTATCCAATAAGGGGGATGTGGAACTCACTTTTAGCTGGTATAGTTTATCAACATGATACAATAGCCAGTTTGCGTCGAGAACTGGCCAGAAATGGACAATTGAGGAGCATTTGTGGATTATCCAATAAAGTTCCTCCGCCCTGGGTATACAGTCGTTTTTTATCGAAGTTGTTAGAAGAAGAACATCAAGAATACATTGAAGAGATATTTAATAATTTAATAGAAGAATTACAGGAATTATTACCTGACTTTGGTAAGCGTTTAGGAATTGATGGTAAAGCAATAGAGAGTTTTGCCAATTCTCATAAATATGATGAAGACAAAAAAGAGCTAAAAAATGACCGGCGCCGAGATTTAGATGCTGATTACGGTCAAAAAGTCTATCATTGGGAAGATGAAGACAAAGACACCTATAAAAAAGTAAAAAGCTGGTTTGGCTATAAACTCCATTTGATAGTTGATACAGTATATGAATTACCAGTTGATTTTGAGGTTACACCTGCTTCTTCAGGTGAAGCACCAAAAGCTCATGAACTTTTAGAAAATATAAAGGAAAAACATCCCGAAATATTGGAAGAATGTAAATATTTCACAGCTGACAGAGGATATGATGATGGAAAACTAACAAAAAAACTCTGGGATGAATTTGAAATAAAGCCGGTAATTGATATTCGCAATATGTGGCAGGGAGATGATACAAAACTAATAGAAGGTAGAGAGAATGTAGTTTATGACTACAGTGGTAATGTTTATTGTTATGATCCTAAGACTGGTAGAAGACGTAAGATGGCCTATGGAGGTTTTGAGAAAAAACGAGAAACATTAAAATACAGAACTCCCTGTGAACATTATGGACTTGATTGTAAAGGTAAAAAAGAATGTCCACTACCTAAAAGTATTAGAGTTCCGATCTCAGAAGATAAAAGGAGGTTTACTCCTTTAGCTAGATCAAGCTACAAATGGGATAGAGAATATGCAAAAAGAACAGCAGTAGAAAGGGTAAACAGCAGACTGGATGTTTCTTATGGTTTTGAAAATCATACCATAAGAGGCATGAAAAAAATGAAATTACAAGTCAGCTTATCGTTGATGGTTATGCTTGCAATGGCGGTAGGAAGGATAAAAGAAAAACAAAAAGACAAAATGCGAAGCCTTCTGCAGCCAGCATAAAAAATCTGCAAGAAAAAGTCACAAAACAAAATAGGGGGTAGTATATCTAAATAGGCTATATTATTTCCAATTAATGTATTAATTAACTTATATAGTAAAAATAATAATAAAGAAAATTCATTTTAAAAAATTAAACAAACAAAAAGTAGGGAATCCAGACTTTTTTATAAAGAAAAAAGCCAGAGCGCAAATAGCTTCCGAAGTAAACAACTTGTTAGAGGTGGGTTAATATGATATAGTAAATATGTCCCGTTTGGGATGGAGATTCCCTTTTTTTACCGAATTGTGAAACTTAAAGGGACTTTTTACTTATTATATTAACTCACTTTTTTATTTAAATGTTCATTATCACCCGGCCAAGATAGGATTG
>CAYPLQ010000168.1:0-2158 GCA_964411605.1 uncultured archaeon
GACCTCGGGAATTCATTTTCATACATTAATGACCCTACAAAATGGATAAATTGGTTATTTGGAGCAGTTTTCGCAATGACAGCAGCTACAATTGTCTCAGGGGCTGTTGCAGGGAGATTAAAATTCAAATCATATTTCCTTTACTCAATAGGGATAACCGGAGTACTTTATCCCGTTGTACAGGGCATAACTTGGCAAGGAGGCTTATTATCTATTACAGGTTTCTTTGGTAAAGCACTAGGAGTTGGATATTGGGACTTCGCAGGGGCAACAGTAGTTCACTTTGTAGGTGGATTAGCTGGTTTAGTAGCAGCCTATCTTCTTGGACCAAGAACCGGGAGATACAATGGAGATGGATCGATTAACCCAATCCCAGGGCACTCATTGACATTGGTGACTTTAGGGACATTGATCCTAGCATTCGGTTGGTATGGCTTCAATGTAGGAACACAAGCAGCAGTTTTAGGATTAAATCAAGCAGGTGACCTAATTTTTAATGGGGCAAAACTAGGAAGAGTAGCATTAAACACTACCTTAGGGATGGGGGCAGGAGGAGTAGCTGCAGTAGCGGTAACAACCTACACAAAAGGAAAACCAGATCCATTGTTCCAAGCTAATGGAATACTCGCAGGATTAGTAGCTGTAACAGGGGCTTGTTTCCACGTTACATGGGTTGGTGGATTAATTCTAGGAGCTATCGGAGGAGCTCAAGTACCTCTTGTTTTTAAATTCGTGGCAGAAAAACTAAAAATAGATGACGTGTGCGGTGTCTTCGCGGTTCATGGAAGCGCAGGAGCAATAGGAACATTTCTGATTCCATTCTTCAAAACAACAGGATTTTCCATAACTCAATTATTTATGCAAGGACTTGGAATAATAACTATTGCAGCATGGACAATTCTAGGAACAACAATTATTTTTAAATTAGCTGACAAATTATTTGGCTTAAGAGTTTCAGAGGAAGCTGAAAAGAAAGGATTAGATCTTCACGAACATGGTGTATCCGCTTACCCAGAATTCAACAGAGTAAAAGAAGGAATAAGGGAGGAAAATTAAAATGAAACTAATTATGGCAATAATAAGGCAAGAAAAATTAGATCCAGTAAAAAAATCCCTAGAAGAAAAAGCCAACATAACCTCAATGACGATTACGAACGTAAAAGGAAGAGGAAAACAACAAGGAATAAAGCAATCATGGAGAGGAGAAGAATACCAAATAGAGTTTTTACCAAAGACAAAACTAGAAATAGTTGTCCCAGAAGATAAAACAGAAGAAGTAACAAAAATCATCCAAGAAAATGCCAAAACAGGAAGCATTGGTGATGGAAAAATCTTTATTTTACCAGTTAATGAATCAATAAGGATAAGAACAGGAGAAAAAGGCAAAAATTCACTATAACCCTATAAATCTTTTTTTATTTTAATTAAATAGAAATTAGATTAATTTTATTGATTAGTTTTTAAAAAATCCTTTATTTAGAGAGCTTTAATTCTTATATTTAAATTTACTTTCTTTAACGAATAATTTACTTCAGTTTTTGGTTTTTTATCTTTCTTGCATCAAACCTCTCCAATGACCAAAATAGCCTGCAAAAAACGAAGCATCTCCAACACCTAAGACTGCCCACATTAGATTCTCAGTTGGTATTCCCAAACTAACTAAAAAAGTAATAATCACACCAATAATCAATCCTATTATTCCAGCAACCACTGATCTATAATCTCCCCACATATAAGATATTATTAAACCAATAGCTATCGCTAAACCCCAATTATATAGAAATAAAAGTAAATTTATCCCTATAACCAAATTACTTTAGTTTATTCTTTTCACAAAAATCTTTTGAATTTAATTCTCCCAAAAGAACCTTTCTCTGGCTAAAATCTCCTCACCATCTATTTTTAGCTCTCCTTTATCCATGCTCTTTATCATATCGACGTGTACTGCACTATCATTTCTTTTATTAGACTTGCCCACTGTTTCCTTTATAGCTTTTCCAAGAGCTAAGTGAATAGTATCACCTAATTTTTCATCAAACAATATATTTTTAGTGAATCTATCTATTCCTCTGTTTGTTCCTATACCAAGCTCCCCCAATTTATTAGATCCTTCATCTATTTCCAGAACTTTACTGAGATAATCTTCACCTTTTTCTGC
>CAYPLQ010000169.1:0-2117 GCA_964411605.1 uncultured archaeon
TATTTTGCTGTTTGTTCTGTTCCTCCGTCTGAGGCGAAGGATTGGAATTGGAATAGGTTGAATGAATCTTTATTTAGGCGTTCCTATCGCAGGTTATCCAATATTGGGATTACTGGTGGTTTTGCTCTCTTTCATCCGTTTAGATTGAAAAGGAGAGCTAAAAAACAATTAAAGGATAAAGGTTGGGGTTCTGGTAAAATGGATGCTGGTTATTGGAAGGGAGTTAGAGATAATGCTTTAGATTTTGGTAATTGGTCAGATTATGTTCGTTTTTCTCCTCATTTACATACGATTGTCTTCGGAGAACCTGAAAAACATGAATGTGATGATTTCTTTATTGGTTTTAAAGATTCTAATGGTAAACCTGAATCTATGGGTATTGATAGGATTATAGGTTATTGTTTTTATCTCATTACTCATGTGGGTGTTGGAGAACATTTTCAGACGAAAGTATCCCGTAGTTTTGGAAATCTGTATAATATCAATCCTGAAGAATTGCTTACTAATGAAGAATATAATGAGTTAGCCGAAGAAATTGCCGATAAAATCGATATGAATTGGGATAGTGATACGAAAGAGCTTGTTTATTCCGATGATTCTAATTCTGAGTACGAATGGGTTTCTATATGGAAGTTAAAAGAATATTTGAATTCTGTTGATAAGAAAGAATGGCGTTCTGGTATCTCTGATAATTATAAGGAGTTTCTTGAGATTCTTTGGGCTTGGACTTGGGTTAATTGTAATCCTCCTCCTCTTGAAGAGATGTTAGATGACCATAGATTTTATGATGTGGATATTGTGTGCGAGAAGATACCTGATGCTGATTTTAAAGAGTTAGTCGAGAGGCTTTCTGGGAGGTGAGACAGATTGTGCCTTTCTAAAGTGATAGATGCGAGCGATTTTTCTAACTTTGTGGAGTTCGATAAAAAATTTCAAGAGTTGTTAGTCCGAGCTGATTTATTGAGGTTCTCAGGAAGAGATTTTGACCGTCCTGTTATTCTGAGATTTAATGGAGGTGACATTTTGGCTACTGTCTGGAGTAAGAAGGATTATAAGGAGCTTGTCGATGCGTATCGCAAAGGAATGCCTGAGGAAAAGGTTATCGAGATTTTGAAGACTCAAAGGGAGTTTGACTCTCGAGGCTCTGAGATTGCTTTCTGGAATGAGTTAGACGATGAAGAAGCGGAGAGTATTCGTGATGTTCGATAGCTGGGCATAGTTTTTGGGGCGTGGGGGCTGAGGCAGATCCCCCGCCGAAGCCTCCCGCCTACTACTTTCTTACTACTTTTTGTAAGCAAAGTATAACTTTGTTTTTAAGTAGTGTTTGACTTTGGAAATTATTTAATTAGGAAGAATTGGATAATCTTATTTGACCACCCATACCGTACATTCCTGTAAAAAGGAACTTCAAAATGATATTGGAGCATCCCGAGAGCTATTACTTGCTCGACCCAACGGGGTGCTCCGGTGGTCTCTTTTTCAAGAAAAATTTTTTATTCCAATATTCCTTCTTTGTTTATGGGTCGAGTAAGATATGTTTCGAAAATATCTTAAAGAATTAGACTTAGCCTGGTTATTTGTTTGAGAACTTGCCGAGAGGAAAAAGTTCTCCTGGAAGCTTCCCTTCCCCCAACCTCATTTATCCCCCTTCTGATGATGCTTCTTTCTTGGTAGGACGGGAGCGGTGGGGAGTTTATCCTCCCCTGTTAGCGAGCGTCCGGGGTGGTGGTGGGATTATATGACTACTACTAATTTCTATCCTGATTCTCTTAGGACAACTAAGGAAGCACTTTCTAATTCCCAAAAAACCTTTGAAGATTTCAAAAATTCCTATAAGTTAGCTAAAAATTCCTTTGTTCTTCCGGGTCTTGGTGAGTCTAAAGACTCTTGTATGTCTCTGAGAGCTAAAGCTTTCGCTAAGAATGGTGAGGCAATAAAATACGAAAATATGAAGTGTAAGAAGGTTGAATGTCCTAAATGTTGGACTGATTGGGCGAGAAAAAGAGTTTTTGATATTGTTTTGAAAATAGAAGCTTTTGCTAAAGCAAATAATGAGAGGCCTTATTTTGCTGTTTGTTCTGTTCCTCCGTCTGAGGCGAAGGATTGGAATTGGAATA
>CAYPLQ010000170.1:0-2087 GCA_964411605.1 uncultured archaeon
ATGTTTTTGAGATATTTATCATAACTCCACCTCAATCTTCTTTCTTATATTTTCTCATCAATGTATTTAATTTTAAAACAGTTGCATCCATTTTGTTACAGAATTGATGAAGATTGTAACTATCTCTGGGTAATACTACTATCACTTTTTTACCTTGTTCTATGAGTTTTTTAAAAATTGGTATAAAATCTCTATCTGAAGTTACTATTACATAGGTGTCAAAATGATTATTCAAGTAAAGATCATCCATAATGTCAATTACGATTTTTGTGTCGGTTGGATTCTTATCACTTTTTCCCGCAACTGAAGACACAGGTATAAAATTTATATTATTTTTATAAAGGTAGTACGAACTTTTTTGGACAGAAGAGGGATTACCTTTATCTTCTAACGTTCCAAAAGCCCAATATGAGTTAAATTTTAGAATCTTACCATATTTATCTCTGATTGCTTTGATTAAAATTTCATTATCATAATTTGTATTTTGGGTATTGGGATAATCAACATATACAGCTACATTATGGTTTCCTTCTTTAGGATCTTCCATTTTCATCCCTCCCATATTACATCTTCAATCCCCTTTAATTCGTTTATGGCGTCCACGAATAAAAGTATATTTTTAATCCCACTGATAGTTATTACCTGGCTTTTTATGTTATCTAGAAGGCTAGCTACAAAGTAAAAATAATCATCTACTTTATCTATAGCGACTATTTTTTCATTCAATTGTCTAGCCTCTTTATACTTCCCTTTATCCAATAGGTCCTCAACTTCACTCTGTAAAGCCTTTTTATCTTTCTCTTCACCTACAATATTTTCTATCAAATCTTCTTTTTTCTTAGTCACAAACTCATCCTCAAAATTATCATCTCTTAATGGTATACCATCTATGGATAAGTTATCTTTCTCATCAAAATTTATTTCAAAACTAAGTATATCTCCTGAAAAGGATGGGAATAAAAATCTATATGCCCATTTTCTTTGTTTTCAAAAATATCATCTACTTCGAAACACTCTATAATGGCTGATCTAATCTCTTCTCCATGATCCAAATCATCAAAAAATTCCATGTATAGATTCTCAGAGGACCAATCTCCGTTAATCGTTATAAATCTATCAAATTTTAATTTTACTTGACCCTTTCTTTCCACTAAACTGAAATATTCTTGTTGATTCATTTGGTCTATGAAAGAATATTCTTCTATACCACCTTTCAAGTCTAATTTATTCTCTACCTGTTCTTTATATATCTTATAAGCTTCATCATCTAGTTTTTCTTTTAATTTGCGATTTAGATATTCTTTAGCTAGAATGTATTCAGATTTTATCATTTCCTCGTCACCCTCCGATTTTAGATAACTAAAAGGTAATTTGTATACATCTTGAGGCGAGCTTTCATTAACCCAATCATCTAGCTCGTCAAGGAGGAAATCTTTCTTATCATTCTTAATCTCTAGTTTCTCCTCTAATTGAGAAATAAAATCTTTAATGTTTTCTATGTATAGTCTTCTAACAACATTCACTAGAGACAGATTATCTTCGAAACACAGTTTTATCAGTTTAATATAACTACCTGCTGAAATTCTAAAACTTTTACTTTTAATTTCAGCAGTTAGTTCTAACTCATCTGAACTAAGGAATTCAAGAACGTCTTGAGCAATTATCGACTGATTATTTTTGTATAAATTAGAGACTAGACTTTTGCTCCTCCCTTTAGGGAATAACACATATTGGTTATTCACTGTGAATTCATTTTTTTCTTCACGGAAATAATCGTCTTCAATGTGTGGAAACATAGACATATCTATATCAAGCTCTAAACTTTCTATCATTTCAGTATCTAAAGCTATACTATCTGTCAGAAAGCAAGCGGACTTAACATACGAGGGCAAGCTTGTAATATCCATATTATCATTTTAGTAATAATTTTCTTATTATTTAAACATTATGTTTTGTAATATTATTAATAAGTCTTTTGTAATTGTTCAATAATCTTTAAAAGTAAAATAATTTGCTGTAACAAATAGGCAACTAATATAAATCAAGAATTTATTTTCTGTTTATTGAGGGATATGAAAAATGGCAGG
>CAYPLQ010000171.1:0-2085 GCA_964411605.1 uncultured archaeon
CAATAAAATCTCTTTTACTTTTTGCTTATGCTCTCCCTGTAACTCGATTTGGCCATTCTTGACAGTTCCACCACAAGCACACTTCGACTTTAATTCAGTACCTAAGTCATCTAAATCAATATCCTTACTATCTATTCCACTCACAATAGTCATTGGTTTTCCATACGCCCGATTCTCAACATATACATTTATTTCTTGATCTTCCTTAGCTATTTCTTCGCAAACACAGAGTTCACTAGGTAAACCACATTTTGGACAAACTTCTTCACTCATTTGTTACAGACTCATTTATTTTTCTACTACAATAAAATTGTTTTTGTTGACCTGTTTTGAATTAAAAAAATATATGTTTTGTGGTAATAATTTAGGGTGTGGTCTATAAGATGAAGGCAGTTGTTTTAGCTGGAGGAAAAGGAACCAGATTAAGACCAATAACATTAAACAAACCAAAACCACTCGTCCCTGTCCATAACAAACCTATTTTAGATTACATAATAGAGAAATTACCAAAAGAAGTAGATGAGATCTTATTAGCTTGTAACTTCGAGAAAAAACAAATAGAGAAATATTATAGGGACAAGGAAATGCAGGTCACAGTAGTAGATGAACCCGAGCCCCTTGGAACAGGTGGTGCTGTGAAAAACATGGAACAATTCATTGATGACGATTTTTTGGTGTTCAACGGAGACATACTTTCCTCCCTAGATATAAAGAAATTCATTGAATTCCATAAAGAAAAAGGTGGAGTTGGTTCGTTGTCGCTTTGGAGAGTTGAGGACCCTACTCGTTATGGCATAATTGGAACCAATGAAGACGGATCCGTCACCGGATTCAAGGAAAAACCAAGTAAGGAAGAGGTTTTTAGTCACTGGATTAATGCTGGAATGTATGCATATAGCCCAAAAATATTCGATTACATCGAAGAAAATAAAAAAGTCAGTATGGAGCATGAGGTCTTTCCAAAAATAATTGATGAATTATTTGGATACAAATTCAATGGATACTGGATTGATATAGGAACACCATCAAGTTACCTAGAAGCTCATAAGTTACTAAAACAAAAAGAAGATCCGAGAAAGAGAATAAGTGAATCAGCAGTACTGAAGGGCGAGGTCAGGGGACATAGTTCTTTGGGAGAACACGTAGTTGTTGAGGAGGATGCTGTAGTTAGAGATTCAGTGATTTTAGGGGATTCAGAAATAAAGAGAGGCGCAGAAATAAAGAACTCCTTGATCGGATCAAATACTGTAATTGAAGAGGACGCTGTTATTAATGGTTGCTCGATAGGAGATAATGCTTGTGTAAAAAATGACACTGAATTGTGGGATGGTTTGCGTGTTTGGAATGATGTTGAAGTTAATGATGAATTTTTGAGCGAGGTGTGTTAGTTTTGCCTGAGTTATTTGGAACAAATGGTGTTAGAGGAATAGCAAATGAAGAATTAACTCCTGAATTGGTATTGAAGTTAGCTAGGTCCTTGGCAACGTATGTTGGTGAAGGAGAGATAGCGGTGGGAAGAGATACTAGGATAAGTGGTGAGATGTTGTCTAATGCAGCTAAAACTGGGATCCAATCAACTGGGTTAGATGTGATTGACTTAGGAGAGGTTCCGAGTCCCTGTTTACAGTATTTTGTGAAAGAATCGTCAGTTGATTCAGGCGTAATAGTGACAGCTTCTCATAACCCTGCAGAATACAATGGAGTTAAATTCATTGATGGGGAAGGAGTTGCTTACCCAGATAAGGAATTAGAAGAAATGGAAAGAATCTACAAAAAAGAGATTTTTGAATACAGTAAATGGCATAGTCCGGGAGTAACTGCATACGATGATGCAATATCGCTGTACAAAGAAGCAATTAAATCCCGAATCGATGTAGAGGCAATAATCGAGGAAGAACCAAGGGTTGTTGTTGATCCTGCAAATGGTGCAGGTGTGCATGTAACTCCTTATTTGTTAAAAGAAATTGGTTGTAAGGTAATAACTCTAAATGGTCAACCGGATGGGTCTTTTCCCGCAAGAGAACCTGAGCCGCTTCCAAAAAACATTGGGGATTTAGCAAAGACCGTTGAAGCAGTTGATGCCGA
>CAYPLQ010000172.1:0-2062 GCA_964411605.1 uncultured archaeon
GAACACAACATAGATAGTGTTGTAAACGAAGTGAAGGTTGTATTTCAATCCTATTTTAGTCTGATTAGAACTAATTATGTTATTAGTTTAGGTGCTTACTTATTGATTATTTCAATCCTATTTTAGTCTGATTAGAACTGGAGATGGTGATTATGATAAGATTTATACTTACGAATTTCAATCCTATTTTAGTCTGATTAGAACAGGCGGGTTATATCGCCTTATTTTACAAATAATCAATGTTTTTTGTTCCTATAAACACTTTTGTTCTGGCTCCTCCAATATTGTAATTTCTTTATAATAACTTACTACCTATATTTTAAACTTCACTGTCTTATTTAATTAATTTAAGAGTTTTTGTTTGAAAATTAGATGAGAAAATTAATCATTGAGATAATTAGAGAAATAATAATTCTTTAAACCAAGAAACTTGTTTATTGAAACTAGATATTTAGATGAGATCTTTTTGTTTTAGTTAAGTTATACGAGTTGATAAAAGTGCCTTATTTATTAATTTAATTTATTTAAAGACCTTAAATTATTAATTGGTTTTTTATTTTATGGTTTAGATTATTTGGTCTGTTTTTTCTTTTTCTTGACCAATCGTGTTTTTATCTAGGGCTTTTTTGTTTCTTAATTTGTAGAAAACGATTGAGTCGTGTGATTCATCTATTATTTTTTTAACTCCTTTTTGAACTTCTTCATATTCACTTTTAGTTAAGTTTCCTTCAAAAACACTGTTTTGGATCCAATCAAGGTATTGCCTCAAATACTTCTTGACTTTATTTACTCTCTCAACTCCTACGTCATATACTATTATGAAGTACATCTTTTTTTCACCACCAAATTTTGAATGCTTCGTATTCTTCTGAATCGAGGATGTGTTTAACTAATTTGTAGCATTCTAGTCTAATTAATCGTTGATATGAAACATTTTTCTTGATATCTCTGTGTTTAATTGTTCTGTTTAGAGTTTCTTCGTATCTTTTTTGGAACTTTTCTCTTCCATCTTCGTTTAATAAGCACTTATTTAAGTCGTTGTCAAAGTCTTCTGGATTTAGCATTCCTTTGTTGACTAAATAAAAAATGGTTCTATCTACAATTAAAGGCTTAAAGACATCTGCTATGTCAAGTGCCAATGAGAATCTTCTTTCTCTTGGTTCATGTAAGAAAGAGACCGTTGGATCAAGTTGAGAATTATAGATTTCACTGATTGTTGTAGAATAAAGCAATGAGTTTCCAAAACTAATCAAGCAATTAACCATGTTCTCAGGTGGCTGGCGACTCCTTGATCTGTACCTAAACTCTTCGGGAAGTATTTCATCAAAAGCCTCGTAATAAGTGCTTCTTATTCTTCCTTCTATATTCATAACTTCAGTAACTTCATTGACTTCTTTTAATTCTTTTTCATATTCTTCAATTTTTTTATTCAAGTTTTTGAGTTTATATCTCTTTAGATTTCTCTTTATGTTACCAGTTGCACCCTTAACAAACTTTTTAGCTAATTCAATCCTTTTGTCTTTTTCTAGGTAATACCTCGATTGGTTAACGGTTACTCTTCCAGATAAATAAGTTTCTTTTGGATAAAATGAACCGTCGTAGTATCCATAGTAATTAAAGAAATGAATTGGAACTCCTTCTTTAGCTAATAGGTGAGTGCATTGAGATGTATATGTTAAGGCTCCATAGGAATATATGCTATAGATTTTTTCAATAGGAATAGGTTTCTGGTTTCCTTCAGTATTTATGTGGTAAATTGTGTTTTCTTTTCGCCTCAATTTCCCATCACTATTGATGTAAAAGTTTCTCTTCATTTATTTTCCATTAATATAGTATATTAAGACCTAATAGAAATAATTTATTTTTTAACTAAAGCAAAATTCCCTATAAGCACACTTTTTACATATCTCCTTCCACTGTGGCTCAGGAAAAGATTCTCTTTCTAATATTTCTTTAACTTTTTGAATTACGGATTTTATCTCTTTTTCCCTTTCTTTGGTTAATTCAACTTCTTTTTCTTCTCTAAGCCTAGGATACTTTAAAACACCATTGGCTTCAATAC
>CAYPLQ010000173.1:0-2032 GCA_964411605.1 uncultured archaeon
TAAATTTAGAAATAAAATATGCTAAAGAAGACCTAGATGAAATTAAAAAAGAAAAAGAGAATTTGATAGATAGAGAAGATGAATTAAAATCTAAAAAACAAAATAAGAAAAATAAAATAAATAAACTAAATAAAAACCTTGAAAATAAAAAAGAAAAGGATAAAAAAATAAATAAAGAACTTAAAAAACTTAGGAACAATAGAGATGATTTAATTGATGAATTAAATGATTTAGAAGATAAAAGAGATGTTTTAGACAAGAAAATTAATCAATGTGAAAGTAAAATAAATGAACTTAAAAAGAAAAGAGAGGAAGAAAAAGAAAAAATAGAAGAGATTTCTGAAGAGATAAATGAGGAAAAATTTAAAAAAGAGATTAAATCCCCAAATAAGATCAAAAATGATATTGATAAGTTAAAAAAACGAATTAATAAATTAGAACCGGTTAATATGAGGGCTGTAGAGGAGTTTAATCGAGTAGAGGAAAGAAAAGAATATTTGACCGATAGAGTCACAACATTAGAAGAAGAAAGAAACGGCATTCTTGAAAGAATAGAAAAATATGAAAAAAAGAAGAAAGAGATTTTCTTTAAAACTTTCGATGAAATAAACTCATATTTTAAAAAAATTTTTTCAAAACTTTCACCAAATGGTGAAGCCGAATTAATCCTAGAAAATGAAGAGAATCCATTTGAAGGTGGTTTAACTATCGAAGCAGAACCTGCAGGTAAGAGCGTAAAAAGGCTTAAAGCCATGTCAGGAGGGGAAAAAAGCCTAACAGCTCTTTCTTTTATCTTTGCTATTCAGAGACATAACCCAGCACCTTTCTATGCTTTTGATGAAATCGATATGTTTTTAGATGGAGCAAATGTTGAGAGAGTTGCAAAAATGATAGAAAAACTTTCTGATGATGCCCAATTCATCGTGGTTTCGTTGAGAAAACCAACGCTAGAGTCATCGGATAATACTATAGGTATAACTATGCAAGACGGATTTTCAAAAGCAACAGAGGTGAAGCTAAATGGCAACTAGAGAAGAGGTAAAATTCCCTAACGAAATCGAGAAACAAATATTAAAGAGAAAAGAGAAAAAAAGTGCTGAACAACCTATAGAAATACTTTTAGAACTAGTAAGTGAAGGAGAAATTGATCCTTGGGATTTTGATATAGTTAAAGTTGCAGATAAGTTTTTGGAGAAAGTAGAAATTCTTGAGAAAAAAGATCTAAAAGTTACTGCAAAGACTTTGTATGCAGCGTCTATGCTTTTAAGGAAAAAAAGTGACCAACTTGTAGAAGAAGACGAAGAAAAAGAGGAACAAGAAAACGAGTGGCAGCCCCAAGTATATGATCCTAGGAACCAGGAACCACCAAAATTAGAATTACCAGTTAGAAGAGAATCAAAAAGACCTGCGACAGTAATTGAGTTAATGGATGAATTAAAAAAGGCTCTAAGGCAAGAAAAAAACAAAAAAAGGAAACAAAAATTAGAAGATAAAAAAGAAAAAGAAGACGAAGAGAGAGTTAAAAATTTGGCACATGAAGAAAAGATTGAAAAACAAATCGAAGAAACATATAATCAAATAAAGAAGGCATGGAGAAAGAAAAAAAAGATCAAATTTAGTGATCTAATTAAGATAAAGACTCGATCAAAAATTATTGAAAAATATCTTTCCATTCTGTTTTTGGCTAATAGAGATAAGATTAGGTTAGAACAAAAAAAACCATATGGTGAAATCTTAATTTCTTCTCAAAACCCCCCAAATTAAATGGAGGTTGCTTAGATGGATAATGAAAAAATAATTGAAGCTGCACTTTTTACAGCTGGATCTCCCCTAAACTCAAATGAAATATCAAAGGCGACTGGCCTTAAAAAACACGAAATAGAAAATATCATTAGTGATTTAATAAAAAAATACAAGAAAAGAGATACGGCTTTGGAAATAAAAGAAATGGAAAATAAATACGTAATGCAAGTAAAAGCGGATTATTCTGATGAGGTTAGAAAATTAGCTCCAAAAGATATTTCTACGCCTG
>CAYPLQ010000174.1:0-2031 GCA_964411605.1 uncultured archaeon
GAATGCTAGAAGAATCTAGCGGTTTCTATAAAAAATTCGTAATACTAACACTAGCACATACAGGCTTAAGAGTAAGCGAATTCATACAACTAAGAAAAAACTGGTTTGATAGATATGAAGAGATCATTAAGATACCTGGAAAGGATATTAAGCTACCTGAAGAAAAAGATGAAAATGGGGAACTTAAGAAGTGGTCGCCTAAAACCAGTAAAGGAGCTAGGACCATAAGAATACCAACAACTAAAGCTGTAAAAAAAATAGATCAATTCTTTGAGGATCATAAAGCTGTAACTGAGAAATGGAAAGATAGAAGCTCCATATATAAGCTAGTTACTAGAATTTCTAAAAGAGCTAATACTGAGAAAGTAGTTTATCCTCATGCTCTGAGATCTTATTTTGCTAATAGGTTAATTGATAAGGGCTTACAGAATTCTAGAGATTTAATGAGTGTCATGGGATGGAGTAGCCTAAATGTAGCCCAAGTCTACCTAGAAAGTAAATCAGTTAATACAAAAGAAGTGATAGAGAAAATTAGAAACGAAGGGGATTTCTAAATGCTGGAAGAAGAATATGAATTTGATTATGATGATCTTGAACGCTTAAAGAAAGAAACAAAAAACAGACATGGGAACTCTATATCTAATAAACTAGCTATTCTTAAAAATGTTGAAGCTATGAGGAATAATAGGAAGAGCTCTAATAGGAATTCAGATCTTATAGCTTATCTTACCATAATTTTAGCAGGGATTGGATTAATGCAAGTAGTTTCGAGTCTTTATTCTATTGAAATTCTTAATGCAGATGGATTCAAATTAACTATTCTTCTTTCAGGAGGAATTATTCTTGCAGGACTAGTACCCTTAGCTATACTAACAATTAAGAATCTTATAAAATAATCATCTTATAAATACTAGAGTATAAGGTAGCTAAAACAATGGAGAAATAAAGGAGGTATCTTCTCATGACCTCTGACATTATAACTATCTTATTTTCGGCAAGTGTTAGTGCTATACTTACATCATATGGTACATTCAAAGTAACAATGAAAAAAGAAGAAAGAAAGACTGAGAAAAGAAAAAGAAAACTAAGAAAAGCATTTAAAGAAGAAATGCGGTTTGAATTAGATCCTAAGACAGAAACCACAATTGGGACTGTTAAACTAAGTGAGGTATCTAAATCAGAAGTTAGTGACTATGATTTTGGAGTTCCCCTTAATAATCCTTTTGATAGGACTATTTATGAAAATAACTCAAGTGAACTAGGTTTATTGAAAGACAAAGAAATTGAATTGATAGTAAAATATTATATTGGAGTGAATATATTGAATGAATTGTTTGAATCCATAAAAGATCAATACAGAAAAAATCAAGAAGTTAGAGAAGATACCGAGAATAAATTTACAAAAAATCTCAAAACAACTATGGAAATAAGAGAAAAAGCCTTAAATAAAATAGAAGAAAATTTAAAAAATAACTACTAAGTTATACTATGTTTTTGTTGTTTAATATACCTTAAAGAAGGTAAAAAACCTTATAGAAAGGGTATTATAATTTTATTTAGCTATATATCTTCTAATATTAATAAAATAGGATCATATTTGAAGGATGTTGGATCTTCTCCATGTAAGAAAGAATTTGAAAGAATGCTAGAAGAATCTAGCGGTTTCTATGAGAAATTTGTGATCTTAACGCTGGGTCATACTGGAATGAGAGTGAGTGAATTCATACAACTAAGAAAAAACTGGTTTGATAGATATGAAGAGATCATTAACATACCAGAAAAAGAAGATAAGAGATGAAAGGAACTTCTAAGAACAATCAATAACTTATACACTTTTTAGCTTTTACTTTCTAAAATTACAATAATACTTAATCTAAATTGGAATTAGGCATTTTCAATAAGAATAATGAAGCAAATAATTCCCTGCCTAAAGTTAGAAAAATTTTAAACCAAAAAGGTAAAAAGGCTTTGAAACTTGGAAATAAAAGAACACAGGTGACAATATGAGTGGAGAAGAAAGTAGAAAAACGG
>CAYPLQ010000175.1:0-2005 GCA_964411605.1 uncultured archaeon
AAGACAAAAAAATTATTCTTGAATCCTTAACAGAAAGAAAAGAACATAAATCAATGTTAGGGACTTTTAGTTCTCACATTAAGAACATGGTTAAGGGAGTACAAGAAGATTTTAAATACAAAGTAAAAGCTGTTTACTCTCATTTTCCAATAAAGATTGAAACAAAAAACGACCAAATAATTATTAATAACTTTTTGGGAGAAGAAAGTTCTCGGAAAATAGATATAGTGGGAGATCAAACAAAAGTAGAGGTCACAGAAGATGAGATAACAATTAGAGGACCAAATAAGGAAGATGTTAGCCAAACAGCAGCTAGGATAGAAGAACAAACCTCTATAAGAGGAAAAGATCCACGTGTTTTCCAAGATGGAATTTATATTACAAAGAGGGATTAAATATGGGAAAAAAGATTAGGCGTCAAGATTCTCAGCGTTATAAAAAAGTTAAAGATACTTGGAGAAGGCCCCGAGGAGTTCAAAGTAATCAGAGAAAAGAAGAAAAGGGATCCCCAGCGAAACCAAAAATTGGTAAGAAAAAACCAGAAGAAATAAGAGGATTACATCCCTCAGGTTATGAAGAAAAATTGGTTCATAACACAAGTGACTTAGAAAACATCAAGAAAGATAAAGAGGCAATAAGAATCTCTTCAAAAGTCGGAAGACGTAAAAGACAAAAAATTGAAAAAGAAGCTGAAGAAAAAGGAATTAAAATTTTAAACAAAAAACACTGAGGTGAAAAGAGTGACAGATCTTAAAAGCCAAAAAAGAATGGCTGCAGACATACTGGATGTTGGAGAAAACAGAGTCTGGATCGATCCAAACAAACAAGGAGATGTTTCCACTGCAATCACCAAACAAGATATCAAAGAACTAATAGAAGAAGGTGCTATAAAAGCCAAGGACAAAAAAGGTATTAGTAGAGGAAGAGCTAGAGAAAAGAAGAAATCAAAGGGCACAGGATCTAGAAAAGGATCAAAAAATTCTCGTCAATCAGAAAAAAAACAATGGATGAATAAAGTTAGAGCACAAAGAAAAGTATTAAAACAGATGAGAGATGATGGCAAGATACAAAATAATACTTATCGCAAAATATACAAGAGAGTTAAAGGAGGAGAAGTAAGAGACATAAATCACTTGCAAACTTTAATAGAAGAGATGGAGGAATAAAATGACAAAGGATGATGTTTTAAAAAGACGTAGGAACGAGAAAACTGATTATTATAAAAGAAAAAATTTATTAAAGTCAGGAAAACCAAGATTAGTTATTAGAAAAAGTGAAAACCACTTTATTGCTCAAATTATAGAATATGATAGAGAAGGAGATGAAATTATAGCTGGAACCCATTCTAAAACACTAAAAAATTATGGTTGGAAAGCATCAACCAGCAATACTCCATCAGCATATTTAACAGGTTATTTATGTGGTTTAAAGGGATTAAGTAAAAAAATAAAAGAAGTAATACCTGATATTGGTCTAAATCCAGTAACAATTGGTTCAAACATATTTGCAGCTCTAAAAGGAGCTAAAGACGCAGGTTTGGAAGTACCAATTGGAGAAGAAGTAGTTCCAAGCGAGGAAAGAATAAGAGGAGAACATATAGCAAATTATGCAGATGAAGGAAACTTCTCCAAATACGAAGAAAGAGGTTTAGATCCTTCAAACTTACCGAATCATTTTGAAGAAACAAAAAAAGAAATAAAGAAAAAAATTGGTGATTAAAAATGTCAGTTCAAGAAAAAGAAGAGGAAGACTTGGAAGGATGGGATCCAAAGACAAAGCTTGGAAGACTAGTAGCTTCAAATGAAATTAAGTCAATGGAAGAAGCTCTTGACTCAGGATTACCTCTCAAAGAAGTAGAAATAGTGGACGAATTAGTTCAACTCGATGACGAAGTACTTGACGTAAACATGGTTCAAAGAATGACAGATTCAGGGAGAAGAGTAAAATACAGAACCCAAGTCGTAGTAGGTAACAGAGCAGGACTAGTAGGTATGGCGGAAGCTAG
>CAYPLQ010000176.1:0-1942 GCA_964411605.1 uncultured archaeon
AGAGGTGGCGATGAAGGCTCTTAATTTAGGTGCTGATCGTTATCTTAGGAAGGGAGGTGATCCAAAGACACAATTCGGTGTTTTAGCACAAGCAATACAACAAGAAGTAAAACACCATCATACGAAACAAGCTCTTGAAGAGAGAGAAAAGAAATATCGTAGATTGGTAGAGACAGCCGGGGACATCATATTAGTTCATGATGAAAACGGGAAAATAGAGTTCATAAATCGAGCAGGCCTCAATTTTTCTGGTTATTCGAAAAAAGAGGTTAAACATAAAAACATAGAAGACTTTATTCCAAAAAAAGAGTTACCAAAAATTAATAAAAGGAAAAAAAAGCGATTAAATAATGGATGTAAAGAAAAAATAAAATATGAAACCCTATTTATCAATAAACAAGGACAAAAAATCGATGTTGACGTTGAAGCAACTCCAATAATAGAAAATGGAGAATTTAAAGGAGAACTTGTAATAGCAAGAGACATCACTGAACAAAAAAAAAGAATAGAATACTTTAATCAATTTAAGTTAGCTGTTGAAAAATCACAAGACATGATTACTACCATAAATAAGGATTACATCTATTCTTATGTAAATGAATCGTTTTTAAAATACCATAATGTTGAAAAAAATGAAATAATTGGAAACACTGTTGCGGAAGTACTGGGAAAAGACGTTTTTGAGGAATTGAAGCCACATATTGACAAATGTTTTGAAGGGAAAAGAGTTAGATACAAAATGGAGCAATCTTTTCCAGATATCGGACAAAGATATTTAGACATAAGATATTACCCTCTTCCTGACCAAAATGAAGGTACACAAAAAGTGATTTCACATATTACTGATATTACAGAACATAAGAAGAGGGAAAACGAACTTCAACGCGAAAGAAAAAGATTTCGTGAAATATTTAATAATGCAAACGATGCGATTTATCTCCATGAATTAACTGAAGAAAGAATGCCGGGGGAATTCATAGAGGTTAATAATGTTGCTTGTGAGATGCTTGGTTATTCGAGAAAAGAATTCCAGGAGATGGGTCCAAAAGACATAGATTCTTCAGAAAAAACCGAAGAGGTTCCTGAAGTAATGAAAAAACTGCTAGAAGAAGGTAATGCCCGATTTGAGATGAAACATCAAACAAAGAACGGAGATGAAATACCAGTTGAGATCCATTCCCATTTATTCGAATTAGAGGATGAAAAAAAAGTGCTTTCTGTAGCTAGAGATATATCTGAACGAAAAAAGGCCGAGAAAGAATTAAAGAGAAATGAGGAAAAATACAGAAGCCTATTCGAAGAAGCACTTGATCCTATATTTTTAGCTGATGCTGAAACCGGTATAATAGTTGACTGTAACACCGCAGCAGCGGATTTAGTTAGAAGAAAAAAATCAGATATCATAGGGCAACATCAAAGTATTTTACATCCCTCTGAGAACTCTAAAGAGGATTTTACTGAAACCTTCCTCAAACATCGTCGAGAAGAGCAGGGAGAAATTATAGAAACACAGGTAGTTACTGGATCAGGTGAATTAAGGGATGTTGCAATTAAAGCAAATCCAATCAAGGTACCTAATAATGACTTGATTCAGGGAATATTTAGAGATATCACTGAAAGAAAGAAAAAAGAAGAAAAGCTTAAGAAAAATGAGAAAAGGCTTAAGGATTCACAAAGAGTTGCAAATGTAGGTAGTTGGGAAATAGACTTAGATACTGGTGAATTAACTTGGTCTGATCAAACGTATAAGATATTTGGTGTACCTATGGGAGAACAAGTAAGCTATGATGAGTTTTTGGAATTTATTTACCCTGAAGATCGTGATTATGTAGATAAAAAATGGAACAAAGCACTTGAAACAGGTAAATACGATATTAAACATAGAATTGTAGTTAATAATGAAATAAAATGGGTGCATGAAAAAGCTAACATAACTTTCAAT
>CAYPLQ010000177.1:0-759 GCA_964411605.1 uncultured archaeon
TTATCACCAATGTAAATAACACCTTCCAAGTTATAATTCAAAGAAATCTCGCGTTTTTGTTCTAGTTTTTCTTTTCTGTCTTCTAATCTTGATTTTTCTTTTTCAATTCTAGCTTTAGTCATTCTCAAATAGTTTTCATCTGGTTCCCTTCCTTCCTCTCTTCTATTTTCCTTATGATTTTTTATCTGTCTATTTAATTTCTTAATTTTCATTTGACTAGATTTCTCCAGTGCTGCTATTCTACTTTCTACTTTGTATAAATTTTTATCAGCTGTTTTTTTACGTTTATCTTCTAAAACCTGATCTAGTTTGTTTCTAGCAATCTCAAGATATAAATTAGGATCATATTTATCTGGTATTTCATCAACTTTTTCAGTTTCAATATCCATTAATTGTCTCAAAAAATTCTCATAATCCAGATCTATAACTTCTTCTTTATAGATATTAACTGGTATCCCCATCAATTCAATTTCAGTTCTAAATCCCTCAAACCTAACTTCAAACAAAAATACAAGATATTTGCTAGGGTCTAAATTAATTTCATCAAAATTAATCGTATATTTAAAAGATTTTTTAATATAATTGTTTCTTTCTAACTCTTTAGTTAGGAACTTAGTCCAAAATCCAGTTGGTGGGAGGAATATATGATTCGGATAATCTGAAGCCTTACTACCATCAAAAATTACCTTTATTTCAGTATTTGGAGATATCAAAGGTTGTAACTCAGAATATCCTCCCTCACTCCCTGGCTTTCTTAAA
>CAYPLQ010000177.1:907-1922 GCA_964411605.1 uncultured archaeon
ATTTCATAGCATCATTAGGTCCAACAAATTCCCTTTCAGTTATCTTGTTTATTGGTTGAGATAAATAGTCATCCCCGATCAATTCTTTCTTTCTTTTCTCCAATTCTTCCATCTGAACTTTTGCTGATTTGACCTGCTCTTCCAATCTTTTACTTATTTTTTCTTTTTGTTCTTCAGTCAGATCACCACTTAAAATTGCAGATTGAACATCGGATATTTTATCTCCTAAAATTGGTTCTAATGCTCCAACCCCGTCTTTAACTAACTTTATTCTTCTATATAATCTATCATAAATTTCTTCATCTACAGTATTTTCTATGAACAAGTTTGCAACTATTATTTTATCTGCTTTTTGTCCAAATCTATCTAATCTACCAATTCTTTGTTCTACTCTCATTGGATTATACGGTAAATCATAATTAATCATAGCATGACAATATTGGAAATCTAAACCTTCACCTCCCACTTCAGATGATAATAATATATCAAATTCGCCATTTTTAAATGACTTCATTATTTCATATCTTCCTGGTTGCTCTGAAGTACTTTCATGAGGAACTTCACCATGAATTATACCTACGCTATATCCTTCCTTCTCTAATTTTCCCTTTAAATACTTGAGTGTTCTCACAAAGAAAGAAAAAACAATAACCTGAGGTGTTTCTGGGTTTGATAAAATTTTATCTATTAATTCTCTAAATTCCTGATATTTACTATCATTACTACTAATTTCTTTAGTCTCTTTCAATAGTTCTTTGAACTTACTTTCTAACTCATCATCTATAGTTGCCTTACCTAGCTGTGTATCATCTTCTGGTTCAAAGGTATCATTACTAGTTTCTTCACTTAATATTTTACCCTCATTTAGACACCATTTAATGTAATTCCTAGTCGCAGGAATACAACTACTAATCATCTTCCTATGAGTATTTATAGCAAAATTTATTGCATCAATCCCTTTTTGATTATAATATTGTATAAATACTCATAGGAAGATGATTAGTAGTTGTATTCC
>CAYPLQ010000178.1:0-1895 GCA_964411605.1 uncultured archaeon
CTTTTAAAGCCTTCAAATAGTAATACGCTTCTCTTGTTGACATTACAGGGCTTTGAGGAAAACTTCTGTTGTTTTCTAACCAGAACTCCCATCTAAGACTTCCTCGTGGACTGCTACAATTGTATTTTATATCTATATCGTATATTGATTCTACTTGTTCAATTTTTTACATAACATCCTTTTTAGTTAATCTATTAGACATATAAACACCTCCTAATTTATTTGTTTTAATAAACTATTAATGTATTTTAGATATTATACGATTTAATGTTTTCTTTTGTTCCTCATTAAGTTCTACGACACCAACTATATCCATTCCACCATCCGCTATAGATAATTGCTCCTCCGTTCTACTGTAAATGTAGAGGATCTTATGGTCTAAATCCCCTTCATTACCTTTAATAAACTCAAATCTCCCATATCTTACTCTTATGTTATCAAATTTCATAACTAAATTACCAACTTTTTTTTCGTGTTTAAGTTCATCCATATCTAACACCTGTAAAAATTTAAATTATAATAGAATTAAAAAAAGTTAGGAGATTGTTCTGTTGGATGATATCTGTCTTGAGCCTTTAATTCGTCGGTTACTTTTTTACTTAATCTATCCATATAATCTTTAAACTTCTCTACAGCGTTTGTTTTACTGTTAGCCTTTATTGTTCTGGTTGATTCACCTGTTTCGGTTGGGTAAGCAAAAACATATTCATCCCCAATTTTAGTAATATGTATTGCTACTTCGTTTATTTTTATCTCCCCAAGTTCTTCAGGTTCTTCTCCATCAAAACCGTAATCTATAACTTCTTCAAAACCATCTATATCTGATTTTTTATTATTTAACATATCTAAACACCTTCTAAAATAGTTTACAGTAAATAAGAAAACAATAAAATATTTAAGAATTAAAAATTATTTGTTAAAGGGTGTGCTATTTGGGTTCTCTTTCTGTTTTTTGTTTTTCTCTTTTTACTTAATTCTCTTTAACAAATTGTTTAAATTCATCGTAGATAATTGCTTCAAGGTCTAACCTTGGTGTATTCTGTTCATATATAGTGTAATAGTTACCATCTTCAAAAGCAATCCAACCATTAGTTTTCATCGGTTCTTCTCCTCTAAAAACACCTACTGGAATATCTAATAGTTCTTCACCGTTTTTAACTATTCTAATCCATTTCTCTTCCTCTACCCAATCGTGTTCTATTTCTCCTTTCCAATTATTTCCTTCAGGGTCTACAAACTCTAACACATTAACATTTTCTTCACACATATCTAAACACCTTCTAAAATAGTTTACAGTAAAAAAAAAGTAATAAATTTATATAAGTTTTTTAATTTTCTCTTCACTTTTCCAATCCACATATTTTTTTGCTATTTGGTTTATTAGTTCTGCTTTATCGTTTTTTGACATATCTTTTACTCTTTTTAGTGTATATCTCTCATTAAAGTATTTCTCCACTCTTTCCCTGCTAATATCTACAAACTTTCCACTTCCAACTCTCATAAACTTAACATAACTTTTATTAACTTCTCTAACTTCTAAGAGTTCTCCATCCATTTCTAATTTATCTCTAACAATATCTCCAGACTCCAAATCTTTATCTATATCTATATCACACATATCTAAACACCTTCTAAAATAGTTTAAACTCCTTATCCCCCAAGTAACCAATTAACCAACTACTTGTTGATTAATTAATTAACTTGGGAATGGATAGGAAAATATAAAAAAGGGGAAATATAAAATAATATGTAGGTAACTGCTCAAGACTTATGCCTTGACAGTTATTCGGGGCAAGAGGTTATCTCCTCTACTCAAGTTTAACACCCAACTTTCCACAACTTTAACCGTATGGTGTTTATTAGGTCGTGGTTTAAAGTTCGCTAACAACTTTAAA
>CAYPLQ010000179.1:0-1894 GCA_964411605.1 uncultured archaeon
AAGCTTTAAATAAATTAAGTAGTAAAGAAATAAAGCAGAAAACACCAAAGAGAATATCAAGAAGAACTAATAAAACAAGGAAAAGAAAAGTACATAAAGCTGATTTAATAGAAATAAATCAAGAAATCGCTGTAATTGAATTTGAAACAGAAGCAGGTCTTTATATAAAAGAATTAATTAGTGGGGATGGAGGAAGGACAGAACCTAATTTATCTTCATTACTAAATACTAAATTAGAATGCGAAGAACTTGATGTTGTAGATGTGAAGTATTGAAACCCAATTAGTTATATATGGATTGAGAAATTTATTAAATAAAGCGTAAATATTGTTGGTGATAATTATGGTACAAAAATCCCAAGGCTCTCGACATGGAAGTCGAAAAAAATTAATAAAAAAGAAAAAAAAGAAGACATCTCCTGTAACTAAAGCTGTTCAGGAATTTGAAGAAAACGAAGTAGTACATATAGACATAGATTCAAGTATTCATAAAGGAATGCCTCATCCCCGATTTGATGGGAGAACAGGTAAAATACTAGAAAAAAGAGGTAGAGCTTATTTAGTGGAAGTAAGTGATAAATCAAGCAAGAAAAAATTCACTGTCAGACCCGAACACCTGAAGCCTCAGGAGGATTAAAATGAAGGTAAAAGAAGTACTAGAAAACGAGCCTATAACTATCTCTGAGGCAGGGGAAATATTAAAATCTGAAACTGAAAAAAGAAAAGAAGATGAAAGAGAAAGGGGCTACGCTCAGAGAAGAGCATTCGACCATATACAGAAGTTCTCCAAACTAAAGCCACAAGAAGCCAAAGAATTATTTGAAAAATTATATAACCACAATAAAGTTTCTTCAGAATTAGCTGTCAAAATGACAGATTTATTGCCTGAAGATAAAGACACAATAAGAGCTCTTTATTCTAAAGAAAGATTTGCTCTAGATGAAGAAACAATTGAGGAATTAATTGAGATTATATTAAAATACAAAAAATAAAAAAAAATAAGTATTATTTTTTAAATAAATTTTTGAAGGTAGGAAAGGGAGAGTCATGAATGAAAAAAAGAGAGAAGAATATATAAGGGTGTTAGATTTTTTGCCAAGAGGTCACCCAGAAGATGATAGACCTTCATACAAAAAAGAAAAATTAATCCAAGGCATTGGTGAAGATTACTTCATGTTGCTTGAAGCAGTTCCAAAAGAAAATAAGACCCCAAGCCAATACGATAGATTATACATAGGAGGAGGAGACAGAGAAATAGTAGATCACGTAAAGAGAAGAATAAATTATGAAGACCTCACTCACAGTGCCCAAGTAGAGTTAATGTATATTTTAGAAGAAATAATAGAAGATAATGAAAAAGAATATCTCTCATTTTTCAACGAAGCACAACCTATAACTACAAGACAACATGCTCTTGAATTACTACCTGGAATTGGAAAAAAACTTATGTGGAAAATTTTGGATAAAAGAGAAGAAAAAGAATTCAATTCTTTTGAAGAATTAGCAGATAGAATAGATGGAATAAATGACCCAGCTAAAATATTGGCTAAAAGAATTGAAAAGGAAATTAAGGAAGAAGAAATTAAATATCACTTATTCGTAAAAGACTAAAATGGAAATTGACCTAGCAAAAATAGATAAAAAAAAATACAGAGACCAGTATTTTTTAAATAACGAAGAAATTGCAAAAAGACAAGTAAATTACTGTGATATCACTCCTCAAGATACTATATTAGAAATTGGTCCAGGCATTGGGAACATAACTAAACAAATACTCAAAAAGAAACCAAAGAAAATAAAAGCAATAGAAAAAGATAAAATCAACCCTGAGCACATGAAAAGACTTTCCATGAGGCAAAAAGGAATGCCAATATACCTAGACCCATGGCAAAAAA
>CAYPLQ010000180.1:0-1881 GCA_964411605.1 uncultured archaeon
ACTATTGCAAATAATGTTGAAAGAGTTACCCACCAAATTGGTATCTTATATGACAAAAACACTCCAATTATTGTTCCAATAGAACTGAAAAATGGTCCTAAGTAAATGAACCTATTCACAAATTGACTTATATCTGCTTGTGTTCTTGGTGTGATGTAATAACCAATTCTATAACTGAGTTCAAATAATAAGATAAAGATCACAGTAACTATTATTTGGGAAAACATTGTTGGATCAGGGGAAAGGAGATTAGCTATAACGAAGAACCCAATGTAGAAGTATAGTTTGTTGCCTTCTAGGAACGAGGGGGAGACAAAATCAATTTTTATTGCAAAAAGCAAAACAAGAGGTATCTGGAAAAGAAAACCAAATCCTGCGGCCATTTTTATGACAAATCCTAGGACGTTTTTTAGGTATAATTTGTTGGTTGTGTAATTTTGTCCAATTCCCAACGCAATTCCCGATAAATTTGGGATTATGAAGAAATATGCTATTGAAGCTCCTAATATAAATAAAAGAGTGGATGCAGGGGTTAATATTGCAAAAAGCCTTCTTTCATCAGGAAATAACCCAGGAGCCATGAATTGATATAGTTCATACAAAATAACTGGTAAACCAAATGCAATTCCGGTAATTACAGCTAAATTTAATGGAATAGTAAAAGTATGCATTGGGTCATAAACCATTACTCTAGAAGGATCTATTACTGAAGACAATAATGGATCAATTAAATAAACAGAAAGAGGGAAAGAAGCTAATGCAATTCCTATAACTGCTGCAAACACAATTAATAGTCTCTTTCTAAGTTCTAATACATGTTCTAATAATGGTCTTTCCTTATCTGTTTCAGGTCCACTCATAACAAAATAATCCCTTTTTTATACATCTTTTAGCGACTTATAGAATTATCGACCTAAAGAAATATTTTTCTTAAGTATTTAATTCCTATTTCTCAGGAAAATAAATTTCTTTGATAAAAAAAATACCTTGTTGTTTCTTATTTCAAGTGCTTTATTGGTTATTTTTTAGACAACAATAATTTAACTAAAAAACAAATAAAGTGGTAAAATTTGTTTGTGCTAATAAATAAGAAATTATTAAAAATCTTTTGGATACCAAAAAAAGGGAAAAAACATGAGTCTCTCAGATTACAAAAACACTTTTCAAGAAGTTGATGATGTTTTAGAAGGAATTAGAGGTCATTTGAAAAAAATTATTTTAGTCTTTGTTGCTGGCTTTGTTATTGGTTGGCCTATTTCTAATTTCGTTATTGATAATTTAATCGAAAAAGGCTTATCTATGAACACAATGGAAGGTGTAGAAATAATACAGACAGAGATACTAGAAACTTTTTTGCTTAACACAAAAATTGCTTTAATAATTGGGTTCTTTTTTACTCTGCCGTTATTACTCTATTATGGTTATCATGCAGCTAATTCGAGAATCGAGAGACTTGATTTAGAACTTGGTTTTTCTAAAAAAGAATCTTTAATTGTAGTCATTTTATCTATTATTTTATTTATTGCAGGAATGCTTTACGCTTATTATTTAATGGTTCCTTTAACTATTAAGATGTTGATTTGGTGGACAAAGGGATTTGTTTCAAATCAAATACAAATAAGTTTTACAGTTGGTTCTTTTATTAATTTCGTGTTATTGCTTTTATTTGCTTTTGGTATAACCTTTGAATTACCTATTGCAGTAAATTTATCTATTAGATCAGGATTAATAAGTTATGAATCACTTAAAAGTAAAAGAAAACATATTTATTTGGTTCTCTTAATTCTTTCAGGACTTATAACTGGTCCAAACATTATTTCTCAAGTAATGGTTGCTATTCCATTAGCATTGTTTTTTGAGATAGGGTTGTTATCTGGAAAA
>CAYPLQ010000181.1:0-565 GCA_964411605.1 uncultured archaeon
CTGGTACAGAAATAGCTTTAACAATAAAAAATAATGAGCAAAAAACCACTGTACCTAGTGAGAATAAAGAAAAAAATACTTTATTTATTGCTGTTTCATTACTAGTTTTAGGGTTAATAGCTCTAACGTTATTAACAAAATATAGAAAACTTCTTACACAAAAAGAAAAAAAAGAAGATGTTTCCCATAAATTTGAAACAAATAAAAAATTCTCAAACCAAGAAAAAAAAGAATTAAAAAGACAAAAAAATGTTTTACTTAAAAAAATAGATGGTTTAGAGAAAAAATATGAGAAAAAAGAGCTGCCCGAAGAAAAATATAAGAAAAAGAGAGCTACTTTAAAAAAAGATCTTAAAGAGATATTAAAAAAACTAGATTCCTTAAAAGCTATTGAAAATAATAAATCTAAAAATGATTCTGATAAAGAAATAAAAGAAAAAAGTGATCTTGAAGAAAAAAAGATAAAATTATTAGAAAAAATAGATAGCCTTGAAAAACGACTTGAAGAAGATAAAATTAGTGAAGAAGAATTTGAAATTCTTAACGAAAAATATAGAGAAAAACT
>CAYPLQ010000181.1:575-1877 GCA_964411605.1 uncultured archaeon
CCATGTTCACCTCTCAAAGGAACAAAAGCACATCTCATTTTTTCCTCATATTTAATCTCATTACCCCTTTTTGTTCCCACTAATAATCTTTGACTTCTTCTATCTCCAACAGGAGCTACTATCCTGCCGTTTTCAGCTAATTGATTTTCTAAAGGAGGAGGTATGCTTGGAGCTCCAGCTGTTAATAAAATTCTATCATAAAGTGATTCCGGTTTATATCCCTTAGAACCATCACCTATGATTACTTCGATTTTTTCATCATATCCTGCTTTTTTTATATTTTGTCTTGCTCTTTTGGCTATTTCTTCTATCTTTTCAATTGAAATTACTCTTCCATTTTTCAATGCCTCAGCTATTACAGAGGCATTGTATCCACTACCGGCTCCTACCTCTAGAACTTTTTCATCGCCACCAAGATCTAGTTCTTGAACTAATATCCCAACCATATGTGGAGCGCTTATAGTTTGTCCCTCCCCAATTGGGAGAGGCTTATCCACATAGGCCTCTTTGAGGTTTTTTGTTAAAAATTTATGTCTTGGAACCTTTTTCATAGCTTTTATGACTTTTTCATCAGTTAAATAACCATTTTGAACTAATTCCTCAACTAATTTCTTTCTTTCTTTCTCAAATCCCATATCTTATTTTCATAATTGTTTTGTATAAAACATTAAACCAACTTAATAACCAAAAATTTAAAGTTAAAAAGGTGTTAAGGTTTAACAGTCTATTTACGCTGAGGGAAAAAATGTTACAATTAATTTTTAATGGACTAGTAACTGGTTCGATCATTGCCCTTGGGGCTATTGGATTGAGCATGCTTTACGACATACTTGGTTTAGTTAACTTTGCACATGGAGATTTCATGACATTCGGAGGATATTTAACGTTTTTCTTCAGTATTGGAATATTAGGAACTATTTCTTTAATTCCAATAGAACTGAAAGTTCTAATTTCAGCTATACTAGCTATAATAGTTGTTGGTTTCTTTTCGATTTTTTTAGACAAAATAATTTGGAAAAAGCTAAGGGACAAGGGAGCCGGAACAGTAACTTTATTGATCACTGCAATTGGTGTTGCTTTAGCGTTAAGAAATAGTATAGTTTTTATTTGGGGACCTGGAACAACTAACCTCAACCTCCCTGTACAAAAAGCCTTTGAGATATTTGGAGTGCAAGTAACGTATTACAAGATTATAACAATCCTTGTGGCTCTAGCATTAATGATTTTACTAAATTATATCTTGAAAAACACTAAAATCGGTAAAGCTATGAGAGCTCTCTCAGATAATAAATCATTGGCTAG
>CAYPLQ010000182.1:0-570 GCA_964411605.1 uncultured archaeon
AAGGGCCTGCGGAGCCTTTGACCCGGGTTCAAATCCCGGTCGGGACATAAAGAACAAAAATTCTCAGATCAGGGATGAATAAGGAATTTATAAGGTTGGAAGCAGGAAACTCGTGTCTTGAAGGACAAGAGATGAATGCTAATTAGTAAAAACTTTAAATATAATAAAAAACAATAAAATAGTTTTAATAGCAGTTTGGTTGGGATTTACTGCTTTAAAAACAAACATCAATTCCACATTTTGCTTACACTGAAAACGTTCCGTGGATTAGGCTTTGAGAACGAGTTAAGTAAAGGAAATAGAGCAAAAGATAGGTAAGCCTGAAATAGTTCTTGGAGTAGGGAGATAGTGGTTGTGTGGAGCAACCATTGAGGAATAAGCGGAGCCAGTTAGGTAATTAATATATGAGTTTGCATTTGCCCTAATCCAATTCTTTTCTCAGAGCAAATAGTTTCCTGCCGACTAAATGTATTAGAGAAGCTCATCGAAAAAGGCAAACTTTTTCGTTTGAGTTAAGGTCTATAGGGGAGCTCGTTTTCTTTAGAGAGTGAGTAGCTTTACTTTGTGTTT
>CAYPLQ010000182.1:617-1870 GCA_964411605.1 uncultured archaeon
GTACTAAATAGGAATAAAATTATCGAGGGGTTTGTTTTTTTGGTTAATTGAATAATAAATACGAGGTTAGTAGTGATGCGGAGCTTATTATTATGAAAGTTATTGAAACAACTATTATTGGTTTAATCCCTGATTTTTTTAGTTCTTTTAGTTCTAAGTTGTATCCCATTCCTACAAAGGCCATCATGAATAACCAATGATATGTGTTTTTTAAGTTAGCTATTTGTTGCTTGCTAAAGAAGCCTAGGCTGGCTAATGCCATAGCTATTATGAACCCAAATATGAATTTTGGGAATTTTTTCCATAAGTAACTTATTTTGTTTTTAAATCTGTTTTCTTTTTCTTTGCTTTTGTTTAAGTAATATAAGCTATATACTAATGCGGCTGCACCAATAAATACGTTTCTTGTCATTTTTGTTATTGTTGCAAATTTACCAGCAGCTTCTGTTAATGAAAAACCTGCTGCAACTGCTGTTCCGGTACTAAACATGCTTATGCCTGTCCAGACTCCATAGGTCTGTGAGGGAATGGAAAAAATTTTTCCTATGAATGGATAAGAAAAAACAGTTATTGCATCAAAGAAGAGAACTGTACCTACTGCATAAGCTATATGTCTTTCTTTTGCTTTTATTCCTCCTGAAGTTGCTATTATTGCTGAAACCCCGCAGAGTGAAGCACCAACAGCTAATAAACTACCCAATTTATCTTTTAACTTAAATTTTTTAGCTAAATATTCTGTTAATAGTAGACTGAGAACTAAGAAGAAAAAAACTGCTAAAAATAACTTAGGCCCAATGTTTAGTATACGGGAAGCAACTACTCTACCACCTAATATAACTATACCGGTTTCTAGCCAGATCTTGTAGGTGTTGTTTATTCCAAACTCAAAGAGACTAGGTAAACCAACTAAGTTTGAAATAAGTAATCCGAAGGCAATTGCAAAAATCAAATAACTTATTTGTGGAACCATTTCACCAATCCATTTAGCTACTACACCTACGGAAAAAAGAAAAAATATTCCTGGGAGATAAGATAATGCTTTTTCTAAACTATTTCTTGGATCCATTTTTTGGGGCCTCCTTTTATTTTACCACGGAACATTGATTCCTTGGGAGATAAGGAACAACAAAATCATTCCTAAGATAAAAGCTATCCATCCACGATCCAACTTAAACACCGTTATTTTACAAAAATTTTGCCACAAAGCCCACCTGCTTTAGCCGTGGGATGAATGGCAAATAGAAAAGGTATAT
>CAYPLQ010000183.1:0-1856 GCA_964411605.1 uncultured archaeon
CTTTTATGGCTTCTAGGGCTTGATTTGCTTTTTTCTCAAAGTCTAGTATAGTCATTTTGTTGTTTCTTAATATGACTCTATTACATAAAAAACGCTTTGAACCATCTTTCTTATTGGGGGTTGGCCCCACTAAACTAAGTTTTTATATCTTCTTTTCTATTTTATTAATTTTATTATGATTTTCTTTATATAATAATAGATTAAATCAATTTATTATATTTTTTGTTACCTCGAATACTTTTGATTTTTATTTAAATTTTTTTTAAAAGAATTTGGTTGATTTTTGGTTTAAAAAAATGCTCCAACAGGGATTTGGGTTAGAGATTTGTCCCTAACTGATTTGGGGATATTAGAAAATCTTGGAGCTAATTTGTTTTTTTCTTCGTGTTTGAGAAAATTAGTATTGGAATTAAGGCCTTATAGGTGGAGAATTTTTATATTTTTTGGTTTTCTTAATGTCCTTTTTTATTAGTGTAATCTTGGTTTTAAGGGAAGTTTTAAGTTTTATTTCAATAATATTTGAAATAAAAACATTTCAAAAAAATTTGAAATAGTTGGTGGGTGGTACAATAAACTGGATAAATATATCAATAAAAATCCTTGAGGCAGGAATCGATGAAGTACTGAGTTATCTAACCTTGCATGTTTTAACTTGTTTAGTGCCCGCCTTTTTTATAGCAGGTGGAATAGATTCCGTCATACCACAGAATTCAATTGTTAAGTATTTGGGTGCTGGAACTAAGAAATGGGTTTCTTATTCTATTGCCGCTGTGTCAGGAATGGCTCTTGCTGTCTGTAGTTGCACAATTTTACCAATGTTTGCAAGTATATATAAAAAGGGAGCTGGCATAGGTCCGGCAACTGCTTTTCTTTACTCAGGACCAGCAATTAATTTACTAGCAATAGTATTCACAGCAAGAGTACTAGGACTTGATTTAGGTGCCGCTAGAGCTTTCTTTGCGGTATTAGCAGCAATAGTTATAGGACTAATTATGGCGTTCGTTTTCCAAAAAAATGATTCAGAACCTAGTTCTGAGAACCAGGGTTTTTCAATGGGAGTCGAAAAAGAAGGTAAATCAAAAGGGGTTTTAGCTGCTTTTTTTGGTTTGCAGGTTGCAATACTATTAGTTGCAGCTTCACCTATTCTAGGAGAATTAATTAGGTACTTTGGATCATTTATTTTAATTATAGTGCTTGTAATAGTGTTAAAGAAGTATTTCACGAGCAAAGAAATCAAAAAATGGTTCAAGAAAACTTGGTGGTTTGTTAAGTTAATTTTTCCAGTGTTGATAGCAGGTACTTTTGTTATAGGATTAATAGGTGGATCAACAGCTATAATACAGGGTATGAGTCCATTTGACCCTGTAAATATTGGTGAAAAGACGTTTATGGCTTATAAAGTAGCTATTGGTCAATACACTCAACAACTCTTTGGTCAAAACACGGTATTATCTAATTTAGTGGCTTCAGTAATAGGTGCAGTTCTTTATATGCCAACTTTATTAGAGGTCCCTATAGTAGGAGACTTCTTTGGTTACTTACATGGCATGATGGATGCCGGCCCAGCTCTAGCAATATTACTAGCCGGTCCTTCAATGAGCTTACCTAACATGATTGTTATATGGAGAGTCATGAAAACAAAGAGAACATTATTATATATCTCTCTTGTAGCAATAGTCTCAACCTTTATAGGATTACTATGGGGTTTCTTAGTCTAACCTCATATAAGGAGGTGATTATGTATGAAAATAGAGGTCTTAGGAACAGGTTGTCCAAAATGTAAGAAAACATATGAAAACGCAAAAAAAGCAATAGAAGAACTAGAAGTAGATGGAGAAGTTACTAAGGTATATAAA
>CAYPLQ010000184.1:0-1826 GCA_964411605.1 uncultured archaeon
CTATTCTGATTATTACTTCTTTTTCTGTTGTCTTGAGTCTTGGATCATCCCTTATTGGTTCGTTGTTGTATTTATCTGTATATTTTGGCGTCATGCTCTGGCCGCACCTCCTTAACTGGTTTTTTGGAGATATAAATTATTAAACAGAAGTTGGAGTATTTCCAAATCGATAGATTTTTTAGTAGTAGAATCAAATTCTTTATTGCCCGAACTAACCGAACCAACTTTTTGGTTCTTTTATTTTTTTTCATAGGGAAAATTATCACCTCAAAAATTTTTTATGTCTATTTCTAAGCCAACTGCGGCTTTTTGTGGCCGTATTTCTTTTTTCTCTACGGCTGAAACCACTTTAGTTATTAAATCATTTATTGAAGTGTCTTCATTTACTCGCTGAATTTCTTCTGTTATTTCTGTGATGTCGCCGGAGTCATGGAGAATTGAGATTGAATAACTGAATCCTGCGGCCTTTATTTTTGTTTCTCTGGTTTTTGACATGTTTTTTATTTCTCCTTGATTAATCCAGTATAACCGGTTGTTTTTACTTCTATGCCGGTGTTTTCACTATAAAATACTTCAAGAACGAGTTCTTTTAAATCAGATTCTTTGGGTTCTTTTTCTTGGGCAAATTCTTCTTTGTAATAGATTTCGAGGCCAGTTTTTAGCAAGGCTTCTCCTAGAGTATTATTTTCTTCTCGTATTTTCTTGATTAATTTGTTGGTTGAGTCGTTTCTTTTTTCGATTTCGTTTATTGCAGCTATTGAGTGCTTTTCTAAGTAATTATTGGATTTATTAGCGATTTCATATAATTCATTTGTTTCCATGTTTTCTATTGGAATTTCAGAGGGTAATTTCCTCCTCTCGGTTGTTTTAGCCATCTTATTTAACCTCCTTCTCGATATTCTCCATTTTCAAGCATCTTTTTAGCTAAAGTACGTTCAAAGAGACCGGATCCATGTTCTCTGACTAATTTAAGCTGTTCTTTAGTAGGCAGCTCTTTATTTGGGCTCTTGGATTTACTCATTTTTATCAACTCCTATTTGGTCTGCATAGGCCTCTATTGCTTGTCTTACTACCTCTGATTTGCTGACAATGCCTTTCCTTTCCTGTATTTTCTGTATCAATTTATCCTGTCTAGGCATTATACCAAAATTTTTTCTCTCTACAGACATTTTAATTAGTCACCTAACTTACTTAATAATAACACACTATGCACTTAAAACTATCGGATAAGTTATGTAACTAACTTAAATAATAAAAGGTAAGTAAACTGATTTACTTATAATGAAAGAAAGTAAAATAAAAATTTTAAAATCAATAATTAATGGAAATAAAAATTTTAGTAACATTAAAGATGACATTAAAATATCAAGGCCAGTTTTAAGTCATGGATTAACTGAATTAATAGATGAAGGTTACTTAAAAAAAGTAAAAGATGAAGAAGACAAAAGAAAAAACTCCTATAAAATAATAAAATCCAAAAAAGATGAAATAAAAGGATTTATATCTGATTTCCAAGAGGAAGTTAAAGAAAAGAGGAAAGAACTTTTAGATGAATTAGACTCTATGAAAAAAGCTAAAAGAGAACTTGAGAAAGAATGAATAATTTAGAAGCTGAAAAGCTTTTTTCAACTGTTTCTAAACTTAATTTCATCAACCAAAACATGGTTGAGGTAGAGTTTGAAGATGAATCAATTGACAAATTAGATTTAAAAATTAGATATGAAGACATTAAAAATGCTTGTTTTGAAGATAGGAAAATTAAGATCCCTAAAAAGTATGCAAATAATGAATTAATTAGGAAGACTTTAGCAGCTCATGAAGTAGTT
>CAYPLQ010000185.1:0-680 GCA_964411605.1 uncultured archaeon
TGAATGGATGGAAGCACCTTCCTAACCAACAGTTAGGTAGGTGAGGAGGTCACTATAATATCATTAAGTAATAAATACAATGTATTATTTTGGTTATCAAAAATATCTTTTTTTATAACCCGTTTTTACTTAAAGAAGACATATATACAGGCCCCAAAAGAAAAAAAGAATATTGGTTTATTTTTATTCAAAATCTATTTTTTCAGATTTTGCAATTTCATTAACCAAATCTGTCCTAGAGAGAACTCCCACTAAGTTTTTTTGTTCATCCACAACGGGCAATAAACTTATTTTGTTCTTAATAAGTAATTCTGCAGCTTCAACTAAATGTGTTTTAGGGTCAACGCTTATAGGTTGTGGTGTCATTATGTCACTTACATGTGTAGCATAGACATCTTTTATTCCTTTTCTCTCTAGGATTAATAATAAATCAAGTTTTGTAACCACTCCAACAAGATCTCCTTCATGGACCACTGGGAAGCCATGGAAACCTGTTTCTATGAATTTCTCAACCGCTTCTTCAATGGTATCATTTTTTCTTACGTAGACAACTTTTTTACTCATAACGTCTTTTACTTCTTTATTTGGTAATCCATATTCAGGCATCTTTTTCACCTATACATTGATTTTAGAGCATTTTATTACTTATTCTGGAGAACTTTCTTCTTTCTTTATTTCTC
>CAYPLQ010000185.1:690-1769 GCA_964411605.1 uncultured archaeon
CTGCTGGAACCGGCTTAGGTCTTTACTTAGTAAAAGAAATAGCTGAAACCTATGATGGAAAAGTAGAGGTAAAAGACTCCGACTTAGGTGGAGCCAGATTTGAGGTGACTTTGCCAAAGAAGTGAATCAATTGATTAAGTTTTCTCTCTTTATTTCTCCTCCTTTTTGTATTGCGTGTTTAATTGCTATTGGTCCTATTATTTGGAAGAATAGTGTTGTTCCTGCTATTATGGTTATCACTTTGTTTGCGAACTGTTGTCCTATGGCACCGTATTGTTGGAATCTATGCATCGCCTCTATTGACAAACCTATGGCGACACCAGCCTGAGAAAACAAACATAACCAAAAGTATTTCTTCAAAGAACCAGCATCCTCCCCAGCCAACAAACCAAGTCGCTCAGCCAACCTAGCACCCAACCAAGAACCACCACCCTTCCCCAGAATTCTGAAGACCAAGTAAATTATTCCAATTAACCCTATTTGAAGAAATAAATTAAATCTTAATCTAGCTCCAATGAAAATAAAAAACAGGATATAAATAGGTATTTTAGTGTCATTAATTAATTCAAAGGGCTTATATTGACTAAAAGGTAAGTTTATAAAAGTTATTCCAAGACTCATTGTTGCTAATATATGAGGCCACTCAAATTGAGAAGCAATTCCCGAACAAATAATTATGATTCCATATGTTGTAAGTAATAACTTATTTCTATCATGTAGCTCGTTTACAAGGAAACCTAAAAAAACTCCTAATATAACTCCAACACCGATACTTCCTATTATCTGTATCATAGGTTTTATCGCAAAATTAAATAAAGAAAGAGACTTACCAATGAAAACTGCCTCAGCTAATCCTGCAGCAAACGCATAAATGATTATTGCAAAAGCATCATCAATTCCTACTACAGCAAATGTCATAGAAGTTAAGGGACCAGATGAGTGATACTGTCTTAAAACACCAGTAGCTGAAGGAGCAGTTGAAGACGAAATCGCTCCAAATATTAGACCCATCCATAGCTTCCCTGTTATTAAGGAAACTGCTGCTGTAACCATTGCAAACGAACCCAGTGCTTCGAAGA
>CAYPLQ010000186.1:0-1746 GCA_964411605.1 uncultured archaeon
TACCTATACTGATCAATTCCTGTTTCATCTTGTAACATCTTATTTTTAGCTATTTCAGCTAGTTTTTCTCTAGCATCTCCTGTAGTAATGTCTAATGAATCAATTAAAGAATCATCGGGATGACTCACTACTATTCCTTCACTGTCTACTATATAAATATATCCAGTATCTCCGATCTTAACTTCATTTGTAATATCCGTGATCACCTCGTAGTTAAAATTTAATGATATTACTCCAGAAAAATTACCTTCGTAAAACACAGGTACTGATATCCTTTGTCTTTCTGTGTTGTCTACAGTATATATATCTCCAAAGTCGACTCCGTTTTTATCTAATTCTTTACCGTTTTTGAACCATGTATCTTCAGAATGATCTATGGATGTATCAGTTGTTACTTCATCACCGGTTGCAGATGCAATCTCCTGACCTTCTGGGCCTGCAAATGTAATCTTATGATACGCATCCTTCTGTGTGTTTCCCACTTCGATCTTTTTATTTTGTAAATAATTTACGAAAGTATTTTCTACTTGTCCTTTAGCATCATCTACAGCCATCGATTGTAACTCATAATAGTAAACGCTTGGGGATATGATCCAATCTAATGGTTCATAATAAGTGTAAGCGATAAATTTTAATTCCTCTGGATTACCCTCTTGAGTTGAGTCCTCATACATATACTCTGCAACACCATAAGAGGAACCATCGGAATATTGAGGAGCATTATCTATAACTTCATTAAAAACCGTTAAACCTAGGTCATCAATAGCTTTTGTACTATCATTCTCAATAGCAAAATGAACTATAGTCTCACTTTTACTATTGATGATGAAAGAATAACCGGAATCACCTATGTATCCTGGTTGGAATGATTTGTACATAGTTCCTTCAGGATCAGTATTACCGCCAGTTGTTCCAGAAATCTTTTTCTCTACATCATCTTTAAGCTCTTGTTTTTGATTTTCTGTAAGTTCAGATATCGAGGATACATTATACTTGTATTGGGCGATAACTTCAGCAGTGTTTCTTATACTTGTCCTCATCTCTAAAGCTATATAACCGAGTTGATCTTGACTAATTTTCTGGATAGTTTCCATCTCGCCTTTATCTGCTGCTATATAATTTTCGATTGCACCCATATGAGATAAACTTCTAGCATCAACTTCTCTTCCATTGATTAAGTTTTGTATCTCTTCTTGTCTGGCCTTTGCTTCATTCAATAACTGATTCTCCATCTGTTTCTTTAGCGCATCTGAACTGTTGCTTTCTGAGTAATTTCCTAGTTCATCCATACTATTATTTGACAGCATTACAACTGAGAATAAGGGTATCAAGGAAATCGCTAAGAATAAAGCGATCAATTTTTTCCCTAAAGTGAATCTCAATTTACCACTATCTTTTTTATTTTTTCTCTTTTTCATATTATCCCTAATTTGCTTCTCAGATTATTGACAAAAAACGATATATAAGGGTGATGTTGATATATCAATTAATTCTTCTAATATATTAATAGGAGTAAAACTAGTAATAACATTCTATCATAATTTCATCGTAAATCAACAATTAGTTAGAAAGAATGAAATAATGAGAGTTGAACTTTATAGATTATTTTTTTATGAGGTTCTTAATGATTAAACAATTTTTCAACTCTTAAAAGGATTCATCTAAATTTCCGGAAATTGATGATATTTCTAATATTAGGCCTTTTGTACAGTGAAGGGTTGAATAGAACGATAGCAGTAAATATCT
>CAYPLQ010000187.1:0-1713 GCA_964411605.1 uncultured archaeon
GGATGGACGAGGCTTATGACAGGTGATAAAATGAAAGTTAAGGTTTTACAAGACGGAATTTTATTAAAAGGTGAACGTAGAAGCAAGGGTTTCGAAACTGAAGTTGAAAAAGGTCTTCATTTAGATATTTTGAAAAGAAATGAATTAATAGAGGTTTTAGAATGAACGCGAAAGCTGAAAAAGTAGATAAGATTTTGAATAATAAGCAAATAAAGGCTAAAAAATTTCAAAAAACCCGAGTTCGAGAGTATTTAAAGGAAAATCTAAAGGAAGTTTGAAAATGGATGAAAAAGATTTAGGCGTTGAAGTTCCTGAGAATGTTGAACTTGCTCCTATGAATCTTGACACGATTTATTTTGAAGCAGAGAAATAAGTTTTTAGAGATGATAAAAAGGAGATAAAGATGGGTTTTGATAAAACTGATTTTCCTTTTAATTTAGATAAAATAGAGAAACTAGTTTTCGAAATAGGAGATAAAAAATTTGTGTATAAAAAGGAGGTCTAAAATGAATAAATCGAACTTTCCCGATAACCCTGATCAGGGAGATGTTGTTAGAGACGAAGAGGGAGATATAAAGTATTATTTCGATGGGTCGGAATGGTTAGATATTGAAAAAAGAGTAAACGAGGCTTTGAAAGACATTGCTAAAAATATTCATAGAAATATCAAAGAAGAAGGATTGAAAACAACTGTAGAGTCAAATGAGAAAGGTGTTCGTTTGAAAAAAAGAGATTTAGAGGGAAAAGTAGATCATTTGATTCAAAAAGTCGCTATGCACGAAGGTAGAATAAAGCAACTTGAAAAAGATATGAATGAGGTAGATTTGAAAGATGAGCAAGAGTTTAATCTTAATTGTAAAAAATGTAAGTATTTAAGTGAGCTTTACGAGAGTATTGAAAACCCTTCTAACCGTGATTATTGGTTAATGACTGAATTATTTGTTATGCTTCATGGGAAAGATTACTGCGAGGCTGGAAAATGAAAAAAATTGAATTAGGTAAATTTGTAAGTCGTAAAACCTACAAAAGCCAACCCGTCCTCCAGTTCGAAAATTATCACTATTTGCTTCTCTACGAAAAATACCATACTGTCTTCCAGGGAAAAGAGGGAATTGGTTTAAATCCTAGAATAGTGGGAAACATAGATTTAGAAAAGTTAGTTATAGAAGTTAGTAAAGAAAATAAGTTTTACCTGTTAGAGTCTGAGAAAAAAATCTGGGGCGAGTGTAGAAAAGATGTACAAAAAGGAACGGCTCTTATTGTATTACCGTTCGAAGAATTTAGCGAGGTATGTGTTTTAGATAAAGAAAATATCCCACGAGTAAAAGCGGTGAAATAAAATGAGTCCTGCCCTTAGTTTTTCTTGTGAAAATAAAAAACAAGATTTGATAAATAAGAAATGCTGTCAGACTATCAGGCCTGTTAGAAAGAAAGGATATAGAATAAAAGTAAATGATCCGCTTTATATTTACTGGAAACAACGAGTTTCTAAAGAAAAAAAGGATCATCATAAATTAGGTGAGGGGGTAACTACAGAAACTTATTATCCATTACAGTTTAGGAGAACGAAAGGAGCTATTGGATTTACAATAGTTGGTAATTTTTCAGATAGTATTCCTGTTTTGGCTCAGAAAGACGGATTTGAATCGGAGAAAGAATTTTTAGATTGGTTTGAAGATAGATATGGTAAAGAAAGATTTGATATTGATTTTA
>CAYPLQ010000188.1:0-1701 GCA_964411605.1 uncultured archaeon
GAGGACATTATTCTCCTAGACAAACAAAATTGATGCTGGAAACAGATACCGCAATAGGTCACATAATCCCTAATAGGCACTTAAATAACAACATAACTATCTTTAAAGAGGCTGTTAATCAAACACCAGGTTGTAAATTCATTTATTTATCAGGTGATATAACTAAAAGAAAAAATTTCAAAGATAAAATTAATTCAATAGATTTACCTAAATATCGTGAAGCAATAATAAGGAACTTAGACCCCATACCAATTCATTTCTGGGAAAAAATTAAAAAAACCAAGAGCCAAGCAGTTCCTGTTTATTCTAGTGAAAACAAAACTAATTTGTCTTTAGAAGTTTTTAATGAGGAATTTATTTCTTATCTCCAAAAAATAGATAGGAATAAGATTAAAAAAATAATTAAAAGATTTAAATTAATTTACTTTGAATACAAAAATGGAGAAATATCTAATTACTTCTATTTCCCCCTAAATGATTTAAAAAACAAAAGAAAAAAATTTATAGGAACTTGTGTCGACTTAATTTCAAAAAAACATGATTTAGAAATAGAAAAAAAAGATAATAAGGTCTTGTTAAATATTAATGAAAAAAGATTTGATCCGGAAAAAGCTCAAAAACTTGGGGTAAATGAAAGAGAATTTGGTGTTCTTGCAAATGGAAAAAAAGTGAAAAAAGGCGCAAATACTATTACCCCTGCGATGGTACACAATATTAATAAAAAGAAAATCGAGGTAAATCTTCATCCTACTAAAAAACGGATATTAAAAATAAATTAATTTATAAATAAATGGGGGCTTATGATGAAATCAGTTGTTGAAGAAGCTTTAGATAGAACAGAAGAAGAAAAAAAAGATACAGATAGTGATAAAGAACCTGTTAGGCCAATAAAATCACCTGAAGTTGAAAAAGACAATGAAAAAATCCGCGAGGTAATGGAAGAGATAGGTACTACTATCAGAGTAGTTGGAGTTGGTGGAGGAGGCTCCAACACTATTAGCAGAATAAACGAAGCTGGAATAAAAGGAGCAGAATTAATTGCAGTAAATACAGATGCACAACACCTGCTTAACACAGATTCACATAGAAAAATCTTGATAGGAAAAAGCAGAACAAAGGGCTTAGGAGCTGGTAGCCTACCAAAAATAGGTCAAGAAGCTGCAGAAGAAAGTAAAAAAGAAATCGAAAAAACCCTTGAAGGTTCTGACATGGTTTTCGTCACTTGTGGCCTAGGAGGGGGGACAGGAACTGGAGCAGCTCCAATAATTGCAGAAACAGCAAAAGAACAAGGTGCTTTGACTATAGCTGTTGTGACCTTACCTTTTGGTGTGGAAGGAAAAGTCAGACAAGAAAACGCCGAAGCAGGTCTAGAAAAGCTTAGAAATGTGGCTGATACTGTAATAGTTATTCCAAACGACCGATTACTTGATACAGTTCCTAGATTGCCTTTGCAGAAAGCTTTCAAAGTAGCTGATGAAGTGCTTATGAGAGCTGTTAAAGGTATAACCGAATTAATTACACAACCTGGATTAGTTAACCTAGATTTCGCTGATGTTAGAACTATTATGGAGGGCGGTGGAGTCGCCATGATTGGGGTCGGAGAAGCTGAAGGAGATGAACGGGCGCAAGAAGCTGTGCATAAAAGCCTCAAGAGCCCATTGCTTGATGTAGATATAAGTGGTGCAGAAGCCGCATTAGTCA
>CAYPLQ010000189.1:0-1689 GCA_964411605.1 uncultured archaeon
ATCGGCCAGCAAACTAATCGTGTATCTATTCCCTACAAATAAAACTATCTCTTCTGAGACTGTCAAGAATTTAGTGATATCTAAAGAAAATCAGCCAAATTTTTCTTATATCTTTTGAATTTAATTCAAAAAGATATCGGAGGTTTGACAGAATAGCCCGAACCGGTCAGAAAATTATTCTTAGATCTAAAATCATCTAGAAGTCTCAAAATCACTAAAAAGTTGACAGGTTCATACAAACATAAGTTTTTTCTAAAATGAATACATTTTACATTTCAATAATTATGAAGATAAAATTTAATCTAGGTGAAAGTAATGAACCTTTCAAATTAACACTTAGTTTGTTAGAGAAAAGTTTTACTATACCTATTTGTCATCGTAAACCTAACAGAACAATCTGTTTTTTTGGGTTACAAAAGTATTTCTGTAGTAGATGTGTAGGAATTATATTAGGAATGATTACTGGTATCTTATTGATCTTTTCTGGTTATTACCTTACTCTGGAAACAGTATTTATTTTGTCTTTACCCATATCTATTGATGGGGTAACCCAGTATATGGGTCTAAGGAAAAGTAATAATATTTTGAGAATCTCATCTGGATTTCTATTTGGATTAAATATCTTAATATGGGGACGTTTATGATAGAGGAGGAGCTTTTGAGAGACAAAAGCACAAGACAGTGTTGTTGTTTTATAGCTATCATCATGATAATAGTTATGACTTTTTTCGTAGTTTTTAGCCAAATCAATCCTCCTATGGACGTAAGAAATCAAACAAACGAAGATGAAAATGCCTTTGAAAAAAGTGCCATCGTAGCTATCGTGGTAGGATTTTTCTTTGTTTTTCTCTATTTTGTGGTGGAAGACCAGATTGGAAAAATCGGTAAAAAAAGAAGGGATAGTAAATTGAAAAAGATTGAAAATAGATTGCAAAATGGTAGAGAAAAAATAGAGGAATATATAAGAGTTTTTAAAAGAGAAAAAAAAGAGTTTGAAGAGGCACAAAAGAAAAAAGGACTTAAGAAATTCAAGGATAGTATATGTATTAAAAAGAAAAGAGAAAATAGTACGGAATATATTGTCGAAAATTTGCCACCTAAAAGTCAAATTGAAGAAAAGATTGAAGAGACCATGGATCTAGCAAAATATTTGGTGGAAAACTCATCTAAAGATTTAAACGATTCAGAGATGGATGATGATAATCTTTGGATATGGATCGAGATCGACGAGAAAAACTCGGTAAATTCTTCTCGTATTAAATTAACTGATTTTGATAAATTTAATTCTGAATTTGTGAATGGATTAAAAGAAAATGGCTATTCTATTGATCAGGTCTGTAAAGAAAATCTTTATTTGCCAGACAGCCCTGAAATAATAGCTACAAAAGGCTCTAAAAAAATTGAGGTTTATAGATTTGGTATATGGGTGGAACCTGAAAAATATAAAGAAATAAAAGAGGTAGAATTAGGGTTAGATAACGATTTTTCAGATTATAATGAATTTGAATTTGAGGAATTCATATCTGAGTTGTTCTCAAATATGGGATATAAAACTGAGACGACTAGCAAAACTGGTGATTATGGAATTGATGTGATCGCAGAGGACAAAAATGAAAAAGTTGTGATACAGGTAAAAAAGAAATCTCGCGGTAACAAAGTAAATCTAAAGCCAGTACAGAGAACAATAGG
>CAYPLQ010000190.1:0-1680 GCA_964411605.1 uncultured archaeon
ATTTTTTGTAAATGGTAGGGGGGTGTAGTTCACTGATTGTTAGGAGTGTTGTTCAGGTTTTTGTTTAGGTTTTGCCTTGTTTTTTGGTATGGGTTGGTTAGTTAGGGGTAGGTCGATTTCTATGTGGATTTTGTCGTAGGGTATTCTTGGTTTTTTTCTGTTTCCTTCTTTTTCTAGTGTGATTATTTTGTACTTTTCCAGTAGGTGTACGTCTTCGTGAACTTCTCTCAGCCCTCTGTTGAGGTTGTTTGCTAGGTTTCTGATGCTTTTTGGCGGATGTTCTATTATTTCTTGGATTAGTTCTTGTCTTTTTGTGGTTAGGACTTTTCTAAACATTTCTGGGTTTTCAAAAAATATTTTGTCTGGACCTGTTTCTTCTTTTTCTATACTTTGGAGAGTTTCGTCTTCGAACTGTTCTAAAGTTCCTGTTGTTATTTCAAGGATTTTCTCCACGGGTTTTCACCTCTTTCATGAATTTTTTGAAGTGGTTTTGGAGCGATTTGAATGATGTGGGATGGATTTTGTTTTCGTCATAGTGTTTGTGGTGTTGGCTGTTTTTGTGTTCGGCATAGTTATCGTATCTGAGCTTGTTTTTTCCTGTTTCTGGGTTGTAGTGTTGGAAGCTGTATTTGATTCCTTGAGGATATTTTTTGGATTTGGGCACGTGAAAGGCTTTGGCTTCTATCATTGTTCCGTCTTTGAGGATTATTTTTTTGTTTAGGACTTTTTCTGCTGTGATTTTTGGTCCTGTTGTGTTCTTGATGGGGGTATGTTTTTAAAACAATAAATATGTTTGGGTAATACCCCAACATAATGGTTTGTAGACCACCAAAACAAATCAAAAACAACCAACCCAACCCCAACCAAAACCGAGAAAGAACAAACTAAATAGATATGTCCTTTAGCAGTTTTTCAGTGTCTTTAGATATGGATTCAGGCATTTTTATCTTTATTCTCTTTTGCCATGCATATCTAAAAGTGATAAAGCCTACAGGCGATGAGAAAAGAATTGATTATCCGAATATTGTCAAAAACCCGCAGATTTCCGGCAGATATGAAATTGAAGAAACATTCACCTATTTCCTGTTCAAGGATGGCGAGGTAGTTGAGATGAAAATAGGTCGGATGGCGGGCAAGTAGCTTGAGAGAATATTTAGGAAGTATTTATGCTTTTTGTCAGAGAACTTTTTCAATGGTGTTAATTATATCCCCCTTTCGTTTTGGGTTTAGAGATACGGTTTCTCCCCCTTTGTGAGAAAGGAGTAAGCCTTCTTTGATGAGTTCGTCGAGGATTTCTTTCACTCTTTTTCCGTCGTTTTTAATTCTGCCTTCGATCCATCGTTTTACGGAATCATAGGGTTTGTAGCTTCCACCCCATATGCCTCGTCTTCGGAGTTTGTGAAGGATAGTTGCTGTGATTTCCTTATTGGTTAGTTCTTTTTTCGCCATTGAGTACACCAACTTAACCTTTCGATATCTAACTTAATAAAAGTTTATTTTCTAAACCTTTCAAAGGAAATCTTTATAAAAAATAACTTACTTAGTAAGGTTATGAAATTAAACTTACTAAGTAACTGGGTTGGGTGAAAAAATTATGAAAACTAAGATGAAAGAAAGTAAAGACTCTGATGAGTCTCTATTGCTTCAAACTCTGGGTAAAAATCCAAAACTTCGAATATT
>CAYPLQ010000191.1:0-1668 GCA_964411605.1 uncultured archaeon
AATATTTAGACCAAGACAACGTTTTACGTATCCACCCAGTTGATTATATGGGTTCCTCGAAAAAGTATCCTCCAGATTCTGCTCCATCATTTCCCATATCTCTTCACCTCTTAATTTACAGCTAGAAACAGGTGGATTAGCTGGAACAATTCGCCATAAATCCTCCATAGTTATTTCTGAATCAGGTGGTATTGGGGCACCATATCTCCAACCATTAGAGAAAGCTAACTCAGTGTCTCCTATTTCCCTAATAGCTTCAAGTAATAAATTATCCATTTTTGATTCCATGACATCGTACCTATGTAGACCAGATTTTGTTTCCCCTACCCTTTTATTCAAGAAACTCCGATATGGTTCTTTCATTTCCCTGATTTCTGAGGAAATTGCTTTATCCTCTGAGAATTCCTTATCTAACGTAATTAATTCATGTTCATAATTTATTATTCCATCCCAGGAAACTGAGACATCCAATCTTCCAAGAAAAGACCCATGACAACCTGATTGATAAATGATGGTGTCATTAACAAAGGCTTCCTTATATAACCTATTATGGGTGTGTCCACTCAACAAAACATCGATTCCATCAACTTCCCTAGCTAATTCTACTTCTTGAGGAAATCCTAGATGAGATAAAACAACCACTAAATCAACATCTTCTTTATTTCTAAGTTCCCCAATAAAATCACGCACCTCTCTCTTCCCTAAAGTAAAATAAATTCCCTCACTGAAACTATCCGGCATTGTTTTATCAACAATCGTCGCCGCTACACCAATAACCCCAATACTTAAATCATTTTTTTCAATGACACTATAGGGCTCAAACACTCTTTCACCTGTTTCTTCTTCATAACAATTAACTGCCAGTATTGGGTAATTTAATTCTTCACCAATTTCTTCTACCCTTTCCGGACCATACGCAAATTCCCAATGAAGTGTCATCGCATCGAAACCAATTTTATTCATTAAATGAGTCATTTCCTTTGCTTCATTGTTAACAGGAACAAATGTTCCATGAAAAGTATCTCCATTGTCCAAAAACAAATTATTAGAATTCTTTTTCCTTACCTCATCAATAAAATACTTTATTTTGGCCAAACCACCACATTTTTTGTAGAATTCATCTCCATTTTTCCAAAACAACTCTTGATGTGGTTCCAAGTAACCATGCAAATCGTTTAATTGAAAAATAGATAAATTTTGTTTCATCTCACCAAATAAAAATTATTTCTATGATTTAAATAAATACGTGAAAAAGATTTAACCAACTTCATTGAGGGCTCAGAGTCATATAGGAGAAATTATTGATAAAAAGAAGAAGCCAATAAAAGCTAATAACCCTAAATAAATGTTATTTGTTTTTTTGTATACTAAAAAACCAAAAATAATAGAAGCAATTATTGCGGCTAATTGGAAAAAAACAAACAATAATAGGTAAATAATCCACTCAATACCACCCAGTCCCAAATTAGAATCTAAAAAAACCATTTTATCCTCTCTCAAATAACCAAAATATCAAAAACAGGGATCCAGGAATCACTCCTGCTGTGAAACCCAAGAATGTCCCAATTCCCCATAAAAAAGAATAATCATTATTTCTTTTTTTAGCATCTAAGTAAATCATGGTTCCGATGAATAAACCTAGGATTGCAGGCAGCAACAAGATTAACC
>CAYPLQ010000192.1:0-1662 GCA_964411605.1 uncultured archaeon
TTTCTAGTAGTTGGGCGGCCTCTTTATAGATTTGTGTCCTAGATTTTTTCACGGAATTTATCATTCTATCCGTTACTTTAGTTCCGTTTTCTTCAATTCTGTTTAAGTAAACATTTCTATGAAAAACTTCTTCTAAAGTGTTTTTTAGATTATCTTCTTCCTCTGTCCACTTACTTAACCATTGGTAATTACCTTCATTTTGTAGAGCTGGCTTCAAATCTTTAAAAACAGTTTCATGAATAATAGATAATAATTCTTTTAATACTAAGTTCTCTTTTATATTATAATTTTTTTTAGTTTGACTACAAGCGAATAAGGTTTTATCCCTGTAATTAGTTTTATATCTCTCTTTTATTGTTTCCTGCCAATCAATCCTGCCTCTAACTTCTCCTTTAAATTTTTTTGTGTTTTTAGTTACTGTAGTTTTAATTCTTCTTACTCTATCAGGTAGATTGCTAACAAAATCTATAACTCCAACTTCATCTTCACTACTTGTAGTTAACACAAAATGAATTCTTAACAACTTCTCAATATCCCTAATATTTAAATTAGGATCAATAGAACTACTAAAAGACTGAAAATCTAATACTCCTTTCTGCAAGTAATTATTAAAATCTTCACTGATTTCATCCAATAATTTTTCATCACTTGTCTTCATTCTACTCACTCTTCACTAAATTTCTCCCTAGAAATCTGGAAATAATCAGAAGCAGCATTCTCCATCTCAGCAATTTCACCTTCATCCAGGAAATCTTTATCTTTGAACTCGTCCCTGATTAACTCAACTATATCCTTTTCCAATAATCCTTCGAGTTGTGGGAAAACATACATCACAATAGCTGAACCCAAATCTCCATCCGTGAAAACTAAATGATTATAAATGTCTTCAATTATTGCAGGACCTATCCTTCGGTACTTATTAATTGTTTTCCATGATTTAACTATAATACTGACGTAATCATCTTCAACAATATCCCAAGTTTCTAAGTAATTTTTAATAAGTTCTTCATTTATCTCTTCATTCTCTGGTGCAGGTACCGGTATGAAGGCAAATCTACGCATAAAAGCATAACTCATCTCATATAAAGATGATTTATCAAGAGTATTCATCGTAGCAACCATCCTCCAATCATCAGGAATAACAAATTCATGATCAGTTGGTTCAACCTTTTCTTCATCATCTTCCTGTGGTCTTACTAAAACATGCTTATCATTATCAGCCTTAAAACTAAGTGTGATCCTGTCCCCTGTTAATGCGGAGAAAAGTGAGCCAAAAGCTTTATCTATATCAGCTCTATTTATCTCATCTAATATTAACCACTGATTCTTCGGTTCCATAGTCTTGTTATCTTTAAAACAATCTAAGAAAACCCCACTGGTGAAACTTAGCTCCTGATTTTCCTCTGGTTTATATCCACCAATGGTATCGAACGTAGACCAATCACTGTTAGCGGTGACCATCTTATAATTACCTGAATAAGTTTCACATACTTCTTTCGCTAACTTTGATTTCCCAGAACCAGGAGGACCACTAAAAATAATGTACTTACCATTCCTCAACGCAGATTCAGTTTGACTAATAATCCTATCCTTCTCATTCTCCGGGAAATAAAGACTATCAATACTCAATTCCTGATCCAAGTCCTTTGAAGGGATTTCTAC
>CAYPLQ010000193.1:0-1660 GCA_964411605.1 uncultured archaeon
GAGATGAAGGCTTTAGAGCAACTAAGACCACTGATCTTGGTGCTATGTTAGAAAGATTTGGAATAAACCTTGATGAATTTCTTGGTGGTAAAGTAGATATAAGAGAAGAATTGATTGGTGAGCCAGTGAAATTCAAGGTGAATGTACCAGAAGAAGAAAACAGTTATCCTAAGGTGGTAAAAGATTCCTTTGTTCCTGCAGGAGAAGATGTAGAAATAGAGTCATCTAAGAAAGAACCAAAAGATGCTGTAGAAACAGAGGAAGAGGAAGAAGAAGAGGAAGAAGAACCTGAATCCGATTTAGATGTTACGGTAGACGAAATAGTAGAGGAAATAGTAGATAATGATTTAATGGGAGAAAAAGACAAAAAAGGAAAAATGCACTTTGCAAAGAAAGGGAGTGAATGGCATAAAGCATACAAATTAGCCAAAGAGAAAGGAGAAGTAGACATATCTGATGGCACCATTGAACTTGCATAATTCTCTTTCTTTTAATATAATTTTTAGAGGTGGATTTGATGAAAATAATTGTTGAAGTAGACTCAGATGATATAGAAAAAGTAGATAAGTTGTTTAAAAGAGTTACTGCCTTGGAAACATCACTTGCTGATGCTATAGTACATAACCAACATGTTGAGTTCGATAAGGATGATATAAAAATATATCTCCAATCACCTGAGGCTGGAAAGAGAGAACTTGATCAGCAAGTTAGAGCAGCTATGAGGTTTATAAAAAACAGAGATGCAAGTAAAAAAAGAAAGGAGATGAGAGAAAATGAATAGGGGTTATTTAGTGGAAGTTTTTGGAGAACCAGGTGTAGGAAAAACACATCAGGCACATAATAATTTCCCCAATGCTGCAACAATTGATACTGCAGGAACTCAGATGGGTTTTAGAGAGTATGAAGTTAAGGATAGTGGTGAATTTGGAGAGAGTTACCCTATTATAAAAAAGATAAATGGATGGGACAAAGAAGAGACAATGAAACATTATAGGTATGTATCTAGTTTTGGAGAAATATATGATGCCTTGGATGAACTCGCAGAAGACCATGACACTATCGTACTTGATAATGCCTCTGACTTCAGAGTTATGACAGTTAAAGAGCTTTGTAAGAGAAATAATGAAGAGTGGCTACAACAACAAGAATGGGCTAAGGTTAATGATATGGTTGATGAGTTTGTAGAAGTAGCTATTAAATCTAAGAGAGTTAATCTAGTAGTGATTAGTCAGATGAAGGATGAATACAAGAAAGATGTACAGACAGGAAGGAGGATAAGAGATGGTCCTAAAAGGCTTCCGTTTAAGTCTGACTTACGGTTTAAAATGACTTTAGAAGACGGAGAAAGATCAGTCAAAGTACTAAAAAATAGGTTCTTAGATAGAGCATCTGATGAGTGGATAGATGAATTAGATGAATTAGATTTTGAAATAATAATGACTCTTAGTAACATTCCAGAATCAGAGTGGTGACATGGGTTCAAAGCAGTGGAATAAGGACAATCCATGTCTCCTCTGTGATTTTCATATTATTAACGGTGGATTGAGTTCAGGGATGGAATGCGAGTTAGATCAGGACTATAAAGAAGTAGAAAGTAAAGAAGATTGTCCTTATTTTGTAGATTTTACTGAATTATAATAATGGAGGTTGATTATCTTGG
>CAYPLQ010000194.1:0-1649 GCA_964411605.1 uncultured archaeon
TCTTACCGCTTCCCACTTATCCCTGATTTGAGAATGAATATTATCTTCTGTCAAAAGTTCCCCAATATGATTTCTTTCTTCTTCCGTTATATCTTCACCCAAGATTTAACACCACTCCCATCTAATTATTTTAAAATCAATATTGAAAAGTTTCCTGCCGTATTTGTTTTTAAACCAGTTAATCATATCATTATGCGTGTTAAAACCGTCTTTCTGAGCCAAATCGATAATGGTTTCACTGGAAATAAAAAAATCTACATACATCATATCTGTTCCGGCTTTGATAAATTTCAATGGGTAAGTGTCTGTAGTTATTCCTTCACCTATCTTATGATGGTCTTTTTTATTTTTCGGAACTCGTTGCTTCCAGTAAATATACAATCGATCGCCTTTTTCTATCGGGTTTTTTCTAGGCGGTCTAATCGTTTGACTACATTCTTTATTCACGATTGCTTGTTTTTTGTTTTCACAACTAAAACTCAAAGCCGGCATATTTCATAACCTCGCTCCACATCTAGGGCAATATCTAGTCTTCGCAGTTTGTATTCCTTTTAAAAACCATTCTACTTTAAAAGTTCTATCACACTCGTGGCAAGTTTTTTTTCTAGTTTCGTATTGTTCATCGTAGAGTTTTTCGAGGTTTTTCTCTTCTTCTAGTTTCACGGGTGCGGAAATGAAGTTTTTTACAAATTTATCATATTTGTCTTTTTCCCGATTTTTTTCTAAAAAATCGTCACTCATCGGTAGAATCCTCCCCATAAGGACATTCGTTTAAACAACAACCACCGGTAGTTAAATAATCACATTGAAAACAAGGTGCGTAATTTATGTTTTTGCTAACTTTTTTTGAAAAAGTTATTCCGCTCATTCTTTTTCCTCCGTTTCCAGAATCAATATTTTCACTTTCTTATCAGCGTATTTTTTCCCAATGCTTATTCTTCCTCGCTGGTCGGCTTTGCGTTGTTTTATGTCGATCTTGTCAATATCAATCTCCATTTAAACAACCCAACTCTCGATAGAACTTTTCATAGCTCTTCTAACTTCCTCATCAGATGGTTCTATTCCTTTACTTACTGCCATTTTTTCCCGCCACTTTTCAAAAATTCTATCAGAAACTTGTATCCTCTTTGCCATTTTTCAAACCTCAATTAACAATATGCTGGGGATTACTTAAAAGTGTTTTCCCTAGAAGATTAAAAACAAAACCCATCGGTAAATACGTCACGTTAATTTATTAGTTCTCATCTGGTAAATCTAACGCACCAATCTATTAGAATCCCACGACCTTATCAATCACAATAGGTTCGTCTAAATCTCCCTCTACAAAATCAACGATAACTAAATCGCCCGTAGATAATTCATTATTTTGATGAGCTAGAAGCATAGAATAAGTAACATAAGCCCATGAATTAACAGTTTCATTGTTTATCGTTTTTTCGACTTCTATATATTTCTTATCGGTCCTAGTAGCGTCAATGCTTAAAATAGTTGCATACGTTGTCTCACTAGGGTCTAAATAAGGGTCTAACAAGTTAGAAGGTAAATCGTTTCCTTTTGCTCTCCCCCATAGTTTGAATCTTTTACTGTTCTTGTTAATCCAATCTTCGAGTTTTGATTCATCCCCATTATAGGTAACTGATATTTTTTCC
>CAYPLQ010000195.1:0-1625 GCA_964411605.1 uncultured archaeon
GAACTTGGCTATTAGTTGCTATCGCTCCCTGTGTTTTTTCTTCTCCTGATTTCATAACACTCGTATTTTGGAGAGGCTTTAATTCTACTTTATTAATACTTCTATTCATATTCTTAAATTGAACTGTTCCTGTTAGATCGATGTTATTGCCTTCTTCAGCGAGAACACAACCAAACAATCGAATATCAATACATTTTTTTAGTAAGTCTTTTGGATCATCCTTATCAACCATGTCGCTAAGACTTTCTCTCCTTTGGCCTACTGTCTGGGTGTCACCTTTTGAAGAATAAAAAACTATCTTTGACTTATCTTCCGTATTCGAATCTTCATCGCTTCCGTATTCATCAATGTAATCTCTAATATATCTCTTCAATCTAACATCTGAAACCATTGCTTTTTGAGTGTTTTCATCAAACCTAGGTTCTCCAGTGAAAGGATCACCATTAGGGTCACAGTCCTTAGCATCGTATAAAAACAATATCTCTGATCTATTCTCTAAATCCGTTTCTAGACTTTTCGTTTCATTCATTATTATCTCCTCCTGATGAAGTATCTGGGTTAGTAAATTTGTCTGATAAAGAGTAACCAATAAACATTCCGAAAATAAAATCGTTCTTAGAGAAATTTTCTTTTTCTAATAGTTCTCCGATATTATTGAATAGTGAGGAAACTATTGGTTGATTTAATATTTCATGTATGGTGGCTTTTTCCTCAACTTCGTTTATAAATTCTCTTAGGCTTTCTTTATCATTGATTCTTTTTCTAGCGTATCCCAACATTCTTTTTTCATAATTATTTATTTCATAGGATAGTCTTGCGATAGTAACTCCTAGAGGAATTCCCGTTCTGATTTCTGGTGTCTCTGCAAAGAATTTGTTTTCTGAAATAAAATTCTTCATCTTTTCTAAGCCGCTTTCTCCTTCAATTTCTTCATTAAATTTATTCATAACTATATCCGCTCCATTTTCTTCAAAATTAATGGAAATTGAATCTGAGAAGAGATTACAATTTAACTTAGAAAGCAGTTCTAAAAACCTAATATGGCTCTTAGTGAAATTAGAAGCTTCATATTGATTATTTTCTTGATTTCTAAGCTTATAAGATACTTTATTAATAAATCTTTCCTGTAATTGGTCATAGTTTATTGATGTATCAAGAAGTATTTTTTCAAACAAAGCTATTCTTTGTTTTATTAATAAATCATAGTCCTCACTCCTATTTGAGCTAAATAGTTCAATTAAGTAACCATTAAAACTAAAACCATCTATATCATCATTTTTATCGAGTAATTCTAATATACGGTTTGGATAAATGTCTCTGATAAATTTAACAACTCTAATTCCATTATCATATACATAGAAAAATAGATCAATTCCAATTTTTTCTTGATTACCTAAGTTTGCTAAATCCATTAACAGATAATAACGGTCATTGAGCCTTTTTCTAAGTTCTTTTAGTTCTTCACTGGAGTAAATTTTAGAGAAGTTCTGATTTTTGAAAGATTCTAGTAATTTGTCATAGTTCTTATTTTCATTAAGATTGAGTAGAGAGAAATATTTGACTCCAAGAATCTTTTTTTGTAGATGAGTTTCCATGAATGTTTTTCCTTTATTAAAATCGCCAAA
>CAYPLQ010000196.1:0-1565 GCA_964411605.1 uncultured archaeon
TCTATTTACATTTCAGTGTAATCATAATAATAAAATAGTTCAAAGGTTTGTAGATCTGTTACTTTTTTATCTAATTTTTTTAAAAGCGATTTGGTTAACATATACACATACGCAGAGTAGTCAAATAATTATTGAAGAGAATATAATTAAACAGTCATTTTTAAGATAGAATAGATCTATTGAAAAGGGAAACAGATAAAAATGAATATTTTGTCTATTTACATTTCAGCGTATGTTCAATCTCAATTTTGAGATGATTATTAATCTATAAGTTTATAAGAAGGATTTGTTATATAAAAAAACAAGGAATCTTATTAATCCTCAAATAGAGATATATACTCTGTATATCCTTCTTCTAAGTTTTCCTTGGGAATAAATTCCAAAGCGGCGGAATTGATGCAGTAACGTTTTCCAGTAGGTTCAGGTCCATCATCGAAGACGTGACCTAAATGGGAATCAGCTTCTTTGCTTCTGACTTCAGTTCTACCGTTAGGGCCCTCCCTCATCACCAGGTTTTCCGGTTCCAGAGCTTGGTAAAAGCTGGGCCACCCTGTACCTGACTGGAACTTTGCCTTTGAGCTGAAAAGAGGGTCTCCCGATACAACATCGACGTAAATTCCTTCTCTTTTATTATCGTAATATTGATTATTGAAAGCAGGTTCAGTTACACCTTCTTGAGTTACTCTGTACTGAAGATCGGTTAGGTTTTTCTTTAATTCTTCTTCGTTGTCAGAGCCATAGCAAGCGTTGCAACTGTTATCTTCTTTAGTTATAAGGTAATCTTGATGATACTTCTCGGCAGGATAAAATTTCTCAGCTTTAATTATTTTAGTAGCTACTTCTTCATATTTCTCTAAGCTTTTAAGTTCCTTTTTTGATTCTTCTGCCAGTTTTTTCTGTTCTTCATTATGGTAGAAAATAGCTGTCCTGTATTGTGGTCCTCTATTAACTCCCTGTCCACCAAAATCCGTTGGATCTATTTTTTGCCAAAAAATCTGCAGAAGCTCCGTGTAATTAATCTTATCTGAATCATAGTAGACTCTAACAGTTTCGTAGTGACCGGTTCCTCCTTTTGAAACCTCTCGATAACTAGGATCCTCTAAATCTCCTCCGGTATATCCACTGATTACTTCAATTACACCTTTCTTTTCTTGAAAAGTTTTCTCCACACCCCAGAAACATCCTCCTGCAAAGGTTGCTTTGCTATACCCTAATGATTCTAATCTTCTAAACTCTTCTGTAGCTTTTTCTCTATCTTTGCTTTTACCGGATGCAAAGAAGATAATAACTAATATGAATATGATGCTTGCTAGGACAAGATAAAGTTTTTTCATAAGTAAAATCTCATGTTTAGGAGATATTTTCTACATTATAATTATTTTATAGTCAAAAAGATTTTTTCATTTCTAAAAAAGAGAGAAATCTAAGTTTTCCTCAACTCTTTCTTTTAACTCATCATAGATTCTAAAGTCATTTTTAATCTTTATTTATTTTTAAGTAATTTATTATTGATTTATTTTAGTTGTTGGTTGGCTTATGGTTTCGCAAGAGGATTTGTCAATTAT
>CAYPLQ010000197.1:0-1564 GCA_964411605.1 uncultured archaeon
CGGAAATACTCATGTTATGTGAAGTATGGTGTTAAATTTATTTACTCAAATTCTTCTATGTAAACTGCTTCATTATTGATAATATATTTTTGCCACCACTGGTCTATATCTTTTACTCCCAGTTCATTATCAATATAATTTTTCATTACCCGGTAGCTCATTCCCCTGCCTTTTGTTTCCCATCTCTGCCAGGCAAATTTTAAAACATCATCCAGAGAATGTTTATTGTCTGAAACACCATGTTGAACTAAACCGCCGCAGGCGGTGGCTTTAAATCAAGAAAATTTAATTCTCCTTTTGATATTTACTGATATAATATCAGTATTACATCTCAAAAGGAGCTGATTTTTTATGTCAAAGTTACTTGAAACTATGAAAGTAGATTTAGAGTTAAAAGGCTACAGTTCTAAAACTATCGAAGCTTATCTCCGTTATACCAGAAAATTCCTCAACTTTTATCAAAAACCAATCGAACAATTACGCACCGATGAGATCCGAAACTATTTGCATCATTTAATCGTCATTAAAAAATGCAGCCATTCTTATGTAAATGTCAACTATAGTGCCCTGAAATTTCTCTATCAAAATACTCTCAATATACATTGGAATATTGATAAAATCCCACGCATGAAAAAAGAAAAAAAGTTGCCTGTAATCCTCTCTAAAACTGAAGTCAATAATTTCCTCAATGCTACTACCAATTTAAAACATAAGGCCATCTTAACTACTGTATATTCTGCTGGTTTAAGAATAAGTGAAGTCAGATGTTTAACTATTAATGATATTGATAGTAATAATATGCAAATAAAAATCCAAAAAGCTAAAGGTAAAAAAGATAGATATACTCTACTATCACAAAATAATCTTTCTCTTTTAAGAAAGTACTGGAAAGAATATCAACCAGAACACTGGCTATTCCCGGGTATACCTACTACAAAAGCAATCTCTGCCAGAACTATTCAAGCATTCTTTAAAAAATATTTAAATAAATCAAAAATAACTAAAAATGCTACTGTCCATACTCTAAGGCACTGTTTTGCTACTCATCTTCTGGAAGCAGGAGTAGATATTTTTCATATCCAGAAATTATTGGGACATGCCAGCCCTAAAACTACCGCCAGGTATATCCATTTAACCCGCAAGGATGTTATGAAGGTTAAAAGTCCCTTTGATATGATGGATAGTGATCTCAATGACTGAAATTGCTGATATCTTTAATCAATATGGACAGGAATATATCAATAAATATAACCTGTCCCCAAAACAATTAAAAGTCATTTCTGCCATTACCTCCTGCCGTACTTCAAAGCTAGGAGGTCACGCTGATATTTGTGACAGTTGTGGTCATTTAAGAATTTCCTACAACTCTTGCAGAAATCGTCATTGTCCTAAATGTCAGGGACTTATTACAGAAAAATGGATTAAGGATAGAAAAAAAGAGCTACTCCCAATCCAATATTACCACATTGTTTTCACTATACCAAATATTTTAAATGATTTAGTTTTAAATGTGTATTGCAAGGTTAAATGCACGATTTTTTTAATTATACCTTATAGGTTTTAG
>CAYPLQ010000198.1:0-1545 GCA_964411605.1 uncultured archaeon
TAGAATAATCCAATTCCCTTGAGGCTCCATAGAACAGTTTTCATGATTTTTAATGCTAAAAAGGCTCAACACATAGGTAACATTTTATCAATGTCTAAATCACTATTAGAGGTGATTTAGATGACTGAATCAGAACAAAAAAGAATTAAAGCTGTTCAGCTTTATGTTTCTGGTAAAAAGGTAAGTTCAATCTGCAAAGATTTAAATAAAAGCAGAAAATGGTTTTATAAATGGAAAAAACGTTATGATTCTGGTAATAAAAATTGGTTTAAAAATCGTTCTCGATCTCCTAAAAACCCAACTAGAATTGATGAAGATCTAGAAAAATTAGTAATCAAAATTCGCAAAGAACTTATGGAAGAAAAATATGCTCGTATTGGTCCACAAACAATTCATTGGGAATTGCAGCGTTTAGGAGTTAAACCTCCTTCACTGTCTACCATAAAGCGAATTATCAAAAGGAATAAGTTGATTGTCAAGAAGTCTAAATACCACAAAAAAGGAACTCCCTATCCTGTTTTACCAATCTGTGGTCCCAATGTAGTTCACCAAGTGGATTTTTGGGGACCCAGATATATAACAGGTGATGGACGTTTCTATAGCTTTAACATTATGGATGTTTATACTAGAAGAACTCTAATAAATCCTAATCGTTATAAACGCGGCAAAGAAGCTCTTGCAGGGATTATAAAAGCCTGCAAACAACTTGGTGAACCAGATTATATTCAGTTCGATAATGCCTTATCTTTTCGGGGCAGCAATCGTTATCCGCGTTCTTTTAGTATAGTTATTAAATGGTGTTTATATAATGGTATTCAACCCATTTTTATTCCTGTTAGTGAACCCTGGAGAAACGGCTATATAGAAAAATTTAACGATACATTAGATAAAAACTTCTTTCGTAAAGTAAATTTTAAAAACTTTAATCAATTCTGTGAAGATTCAGAGGAATTTATTGAATACCATAATAATAATTACCGCTATAGTCCCCTGGGTGGAAAAACACCTAATGAAGTATTTAAAAGAGACCGCTTAACGAATGAATTTTCCAATACCAGTTATACAATCCCAACTAATCTGCCTATTACTGATGGTTATATTCATATTATTAGGTTGATCAGAAGTGATTTGAAATTAAATATTTTTGGAGAAACTTTTAAGATGCCAAAAACATTAAAATATGAATATGTGGTAGCTACTATTTGCACTGATTCGCACATTATTAGAATATATGATAGTAAATGGAATAGTCTTTTTACAATACCTTACAGTTTACCAGTTGGTTAAACTGTAACCTATGTTATGAACTTTAATAACCATTAAAGATCGCGAAATAACTAGTTATTTCTGTAACCCAAGTTCTGAACCCTTTAAACCATTAAAAAAGTGTAACCTATGTTCTGACCTTCAACAATTAGTTTATAAATAAGGGGCATCTGTTAGGATGTCCTTTCGCACTCTCCAAAATGTGGATATAATGATAAATTTGTGTTATAGTATATGTTAAGTATTAATAGTGGAGGCATATTTTATGGAGAAAAAGAC
>CAYPLQ010000199.1:0-1531 GCA_964411605.1 uncultured archaeon
AAACATTAAACTCTCCATCTCGAGCCTAGGAAAACTCTCGCTTTCATAACAAAAGTATAGTTTTAATTCTTATATTCCAAACAAATCAATAAGTTTTTTAAGAAAATTAAATTACTTATAGTTAGTTATTAAGTGATTTTTATTTCTTTTTAGGAACTAATTAAGGGTTTTTCTTGAATTGAATAATTAAAAAACAAAGAAAAAGTATCCATTGCCACCCAACAATTATGGAATAAAAGCGAGAAAAAAACAGAAAACAACCAAAAATGGTGTTACAAAATGGAGTACACCGATAAAACACAAAAACTCGCTGAAGAAAAAAAACATTATTTCAAAGATAATAGAAGACCCAATACCATTCAAAATACAGAATCCCTTATTATCAAGTATAATAAAATTTGGAACCTATCCAAATCTTTTATTTCTATATCTCATTGCAACAAAACTAAGTCAACTAACCACGGGGTACTTAGTTGGATTAGTTACTGGAACAATAGGTCTAAATATTTTACCTAGCTTTATTTGGTATTATGACCAAAAGATGCTACCAAATTTCTTTTCGAAGATGACTAACCTAGTTAAGGATCAAGAAAAATTATTTATGGCAATAAAGAAATACATGGAGTTCTTCCACACTAATTACAAAATACCACTAGGGATTATAGGTGCTTTGTTTTTGTTTGCCTTCTACCAAAGCCCCAGTTGTATCAAATTGGAGGTGTATCTGGAGTATTTGATCCCTTGTTTTTTTGCTTACACAATAGATGCTTTACTTCTATTGCTAATAATGGGTGTTGGTTTTGTGGGAGTAATAACTGGGATATTCTTGGTTAGAGAGATATCTGAACTTGATCTCCAAGTTGATCCTCTTCATCCTGATAATTTAGGTGGATTAAGTTCAATTGGTTATTTCTCAATAAGAAGTACCTTACTTTTTTCGGCTGGTTCTCTATACTTACCTATAGCTATTCAATCAGGAATAACAGCATATCCAATAACAGCACTATACATGGCTCTTATTTCCATTTCTTTTATTTACCCTACCTATAGAATCCACAAAAAAGCTCATCATATACGTACCGAGATTCTTGAGGAATTAAGAAATAGGATCAAGGAACTAAGAGAGGAATTGAATAAATTGAAAGCTAAGGATGTTAATGAGATGAAAGAATTGAAGAAGGAATTAGAGATGCAGAATGTAAGAGAAGAATATTTAGATTATAATAATGTTAGGCTTTATCCATTACAAATAGATATTTTAATTAAACTCGGGAGTTCTATTTTTTTGCCCTTATTGTTTACCTTAATTCAGGTGTATAGACTAAAAATAATTAATTTCTTAGTTTAAAAAAAGGGGTTTGTTTTTAAAACGGCTTTCCTTTCCGATATGTGGAAATAATTCAATGGCTTCTTTTCTTAAGATAGGGGTTCTCCTCATATATCCAGTGTCTTATATAGACTCCAGAATTTCGGAGAAATTTGTTTCCTTTAGAGAACAAAAAGATGAGTAAAACCTTTTTTTTTGCTTTAC
>CAYPLQ010000200.1:0-1520 GCA_964411605.1 uncultured archaeon
ACGGCACTCACCCCATAGCAGAGCCATGAGGATCTCTACCTTAAACACTATAGAACTAACTCTTTCATCACTTATAGAAGAAACAAAGAGATAATTAAAACTATTTTTTCTCTATCCTGCACCGTTTCTCTATGTGTCTTGGAGAACCACACTTATGATTATACTTCCTAACACCATCTTCCTTACATAATTATCTAATTCCTTTCTATCGCCACCAAATTCTTTTTCGAATAACTTAAATAAGTCATTTTCACTGATCCTCTGGTGATGTTTTTCCTTTATCTTTTGGAGCAAACATTTTTTTTCTTTTATATACTAAATCACCCATTTTTTTCCGAAAAATCATTAATAATTATTTGATGAATAAACAAAAAATTTCTAATCGCTTAACTTCGGTCCCTCTGAATGAGAGCTAGAAACCTTTTTTCTTTGTTTTACTTGATAACACCTAAGTTAATGTTCTATATAGCTATTGATGGTGTAAAAATTGGGAACTAAAAAACTTTAACGAAGGAAGATAGTAGCTACTAAATAATTCTAACAAAAAAAATTTTTAGTTTTGATTCAAGGAAACAAGGAACTCTCTATTTAAAATCCCCTCTTTCCCTTTATAAATCTTTACTCGGATAACCAAGAACTGGATCTTGAATCAAAAACAAACAAATAGGTTCTTCTCCCTTAATAAAAAACTCTAAAGACAACCCAATGAAGTCTTATCTTGTTTAAAAAAATTTAGTTTTTGATTCATATTTATATTAAAATAATTAAGTTGAGGCATCAGAGATTTTGTATGCTTCCCTCATTTTATAGACGTAATAAATAATTAGTGGAGCCAAGATAATTAGAATTAACCAAATAATAAATGTGTTTATTGAGTTTATGTTTTGTTTGGCTATTTCAATACTTTGGTAAGTAATATAGATAAATAGTAAGCAAACAATATTGAATGTTATTAATTCTAAATCCCTTATTAACTCATAGACTTTTTTCTTTGTTTTTTTAGGTAAAGCTGCTAAAGCCATTGTAGAGGGGATGTTTGCATAATTTGGGTATTTATAAATAACAAATGCTAGTATTACCAATAATACTTGAATACCTGGTAAAACCAATAAATTACTTTTCTGGCTCCATGCATCAGGTTCTCCTTGTATATTGAAGTGTATTGGTATCTTTTGAGGTAACTCAGAGTAATTTATAAAAGTAAAGTAAATATAAACAAGAGTTAATGTCACTAAAGTAAATAAAAGAATTCTATGCTTTCTTTTCATCAGAAAAACTCCTAATTACATTACATATATACTATTGATACTATAATCATTTGTTTTTTTTCAACTATCTTTTTTAAGTTTACCGAAACCCTCCATTTTTGTTTTGATTACCTGATGTGTTCATTGTTTCTATTTTCTAAGCAAGGTTCTAGTGTTTAAGGATTCATAGCCATTTTTGTGAACTCTGTAGCATTTACTTGTGACCTCCTCACCTACCTAACTGTTGGTTAGGAAGGTGCTTCCATCCATTCA
>CAYPLQ010000201.1:0-731 GCA_964411605.1 uncultured archaeon
TTTTTTAACCTTTTAATTTTTTTTTTATTTTATTTCTCTTTTTTTTTCTTTATTATTCTTTCCTAATTTCCCTTCCTTATTTTTTCCTTCCTGCCCCCTTTTTTGTTTGGTTCTTTGTTCGTTTAGCCGTTCTTTTCCAAACCTTTAGTTCTTTTTTTTTTCCGACCGGCCGCCTTCTCTTTTCTTTTGCTTTCTCTTTTTTTTTTCCTTTTCCTTTTTTTTTTTTTCTTTTTGGGAGCCATTTTAGCTTGTAAAATTCCTTTGGCATTCCTTTTGTTTTTGGCCTGACTTCTTTCCGCCTGCGAACTAGCGGTAATGCCGGTAGGTTTATGAGTTAAACGAACAGCGGTCTCTCTTTTGTTAACGTGTTGGCCACCCGGTCCGGAAGCACGATAAGTTTCCATGTCCAAATTACTTTCTTTTAGTTTAACCTTAGATCTTTTGGGTTTAGGGTAAACGGCTATCGTAGCCGTAGAAGTGTGGATACGACTACCACTTTCTGTAGAAGGTACTCTTTGAACTCTATGTACTCCGGCTTCGTTTTTTAACTTAGACCACACGTTCTTGCCTTTTAATTGAAAAACTATTTTTTTAACTCCGTTCAGATCAGTTTTATTGCTTTCCATAACTTTTCTTTTCCATCCCTTTCTTTTTGCATATTTCGAGTACATAGAAAAAAGGTCAGCTGCAAATAGAGCTGCCTCTTTTCCTCCCGTGCCCGACCTAATTTC
>CAYPLQ010000201.1:749-1113 GCA_964411605.1 uncultured archaeon
GGAGGTGGAGATTGAAAGTAAAATTTGCTGGAGCAAATTTTACTCTTCCCCGTATTTATCTTTAAACTTCTGAATTTGCCCCTGCTTGTCTACTACTTTTTCTTCTCCCGTGTAAAAGGGATGACATTCGGAACAAATTTCCACTTCAATTAACTTCTTAGTGGAACCAATGGTAAACTCGTTCCCACAGGCACATTGGACTTTTGCGTTTTTATGATATTCTGGGTGTATTTCATCTTTCATAGTAATGCTACTTTAACATATTTATGGGGTTAGTGCAAGATTTATTACTCTTGATTTAATAACAAAATAATGATATAGTGTAAAGCAGATTAGAAGAACTATTAGTTACCGAGAGGTGTCT
>CAYPLQ010000201.1:1127-1506 GCA_964411605.1 uncultured archaeon
ACAATTCTAAAAAAATAGATGTGGAACTAGACCCCGAGGAAATGATTCAAGAAGGTGTTCACTTCGGACACAGCCCTTCAAAACTCCATCCTAATATGGAGCCTTATCTTTATGGGATAAGAAACACCATTAACATAATCGACCTGGAGAAAACTTCTGAAAAGCTAGAAGAGGCCTTGAGTTTTATTAAAAAACTGGTAGAACAAGATAAAACCCTTTTAGTTGTTGGCACTAAAATTCAAGTTCAGGATTTAACAAAAGAATTTGCCGAAGATTGTGACTTTCTTTATGTAAATGAACGCTGGATAGGAGGGACTTTTACCAATTTTGATAACATATCTAAGCGCATTGATTATCTTAAAAAATTAGAGGATAAACA